>NZ_VATQ01000028.1:63008-132633 GCF_005781135.1 Escherichia sp. E3659
CCCGCTGGCGCGGGGAACACATTGAAATACATTTATATTTACATTGTAAATACGGTTTATCCCCGCTGGCGCGGGGAACACTCCGTCATTTTAGCGGCTTTGCAACCTTTCCGCGGTTTATCCCCGCTGGCGCGGGGAACACTGGTGCGCTCCAGTCGACGCGTTCTGAGGTGGCGGTTTATCCCCGCTGGCGCGGGGAACACCCAGCGCCTCATTTATTCTCGCGCCGGTGTTCCGGTTTATCCCCGCTGGCGCGGGGAACACATTATTGGCTGGCTATGATGTTATGAATAAGTCGGTTTATCCCCGCTGGCGCGGGGAACACTAAATTTCTGGCACCATTGACATCGTATAAGGCGGTTTATCCCCGCTGGCGCGGGGAACACGTAGCCCGCCCGCGCCATCAATTCGATATGGTCGGTTTATCCCCGCTGGCGCGGGGAACACCTATTCAGTGTAGTGATTGATGCCTCTGACTCAGGTTTATCCCCGCTGGCGCGGGGAACACCCCGCGTAGTCGCGCTGTAATACGCCAAGCGGCGGTTTATCCCCGCTGGCGCGGGGAACACCAGCGCCTTTGCCAGCCTGGGAGAAAGGCTGGCGGTTTATCCCCGCTGGCGCGGGGAACACCGATAAAGAGTCAGAATCGAGGAATGGGATAACGGTTTATCCCCGCTGGCGCGGGGAACACGCGGCCAACGCCCATAATTGCAGCGACCGCGCCGGTTTATCCCCGCTGGCGCGGGGAACACCAGTGCATAATTCGCAAAATTCACGCTATATACGGTTTATCCCCGCTGGCGCGGGGAACACCATTGTCACCCCGCCGCCGCTGGTTTATCAAACGGTTTATCCCCGCTGGCGCGGGGAACACTACCGATGACGGGGGTTGAGTGGGCTGATAAACGGTTTATCCCCGCTGGCGCGGGGAACACATTCACATCCGATTTCGTGACATGCGTCAGCCAGGGGTAATCTCCTTTTTCCAGGAACGGAGCTTCTTGCTGACCCTCTGCGCCACGCGCAAAGGCGGCGACGAGTTTGTCGCGCTGCTGTTGGGATAACGTAGCAGAAAGCAAAATGACGCTGTTTCCGCCGCGCGCCTGCCGCTCGATCAACCCTTCAAGAATGCACGACATGTAAGCGTCACAGGCGTGGATCTCATCAGCCAGCAGGATTTTATTACTCAGCCCCAGAAGCCGCAGATTATTATGTTTGAACGGCAGCACCGCCATCATCGCCTGATCCAAAGTGCCGACGCCAATTTCAGCCAGCAACGCCTTCTTGTTACTGTCGGCAAACCAGGCCGCACATCCCTGACTGAACGTTTGTTCGTCCGGTTCTTCTGACCCGACTAAATCACCAGACCAGAGTGATTCATTAAAGCGGTCCATTAATGTGCGGGCACTGTGTGCCAGCACCAGGCTGGGGCGAGATTCTGGCGAATAGAAAGCAAGCCAGGTTTTGACCAACCGATCGTACATGGCATTGGCCGTTGCCATTGTTGGCAGGCCAAAAAACAAACCCTGTGCTTTCCCCGCAGCCATCAACCTGTGCGCCAGGATAAGCGCCGCTTCTGTTTTACCTGCGCCAGTCACATCTTCCAGAATAAATAACTGTGGCCCTGGCTGGCTGATATCCAGATCCAGCACCTTTTGCTGTAACGGTGTCGGGTGCTCAATAAAAGGAAACAGCGTATTAATTCCGGTGAAAGGTGCAGTTTTTGCTTTTGGAGGAAAGACGGTTAATGCGTTTTGAGCCTGAACTAAAGTTTTCTGCCAGTAATCTTCAATATCCATAGCACGTGCGACGCGTGGAAAAAACCGCGTTGACGACCCCGTCCAGTCTGCGAGTACGACGGTTGCAGAGATATACCAGGAAAGTTGTTTTAAAAGTTCAACTCCCTCGTCATCATCCCAGAATGCGGGGATCTCGATGAGCGGAAACAGTACCTTGATTTCAAGGAGAAAATCTCGTGCGGCAGCTTTGTCTTCAGGCAGAAAATTATCCAGTTCATCAATACGGTCAGGGGGCCGACCATGATGCCCGGTAGTCATGGGCATCCACATCTCCAGCACCCGTTTAAGTTTGCGCGGAGAGAGTGAAGAGGCAGGAGGCAATTCTTCGCATTCACTTAAATAATGATGCCACAGCCAGTAGCCCAGCGTTGAATGAGAGATCTTTTCGTAATTCTTTCTTGCGCCTTCCGGAACCTTGAGTTGTGGGTGCCGGTAAAGTTGCTGAAATGAGCGGGCAAATTTTCCAGTATCGTGCCAGCACAACAACCAGGCGAAAAATTGTGCTGCCTGCTCCGTGTCAGCGAAACCTAATTGACGAAAATAGTCAGCCAGCCCGAAGCAGTTGCTTTTAACCATTAAATAGCCCATTGCGGCTACATCAAGCGAATGCCAGCAAAGAAGGTGATAGTCGTCACCACCTTCTTTCTCGCCACGTCGGGTTTTTCCCCAGAAATCAAAGAAAGTCACAATGTTTTTATCCTTCAGTAAAACTTAAAGGATATTTACGCATATATTAAAAATTATCTGTGATATATATCGTTCAATAAAATATTTGCATTATGAATAACTCAATGATTTTCATCTGTACTATATATGAATAATAAACACAGGCATAATATTCACATGAAAAATATAAATTAAAAAAGGGTGCAGGAGACCAAACCATCACAATTCAGTACGCGGGGTTTTACCCCCGCGTGGTGGCTACTTCTTCGATTCGTAAGCGAGAACAGCCTTAAACTCCATACCACGTTCTCTGATACTCAACTCACACAACGAGTCGCCTACCATCAGCGTGAATCCCAGTACTGTACAACACAGTACGATGATTGCCGCAAGGGCATATTTTGTCAGCATGTCTTGCCTCCCTGCAAAGAAGAGACTAACATTCGAATTGTTTGGGTTCGAACGTAAGCCTCAGGTTGATAGAAATATCGCCTGGGGCTTTTGTCCATCTGGAACCTCGCGAATGCTTAACGCCAGACAGCCTCAAGCACCCAACGCCATTCTATACCTGTTAATTCTTCCAGCGGCGTTCACGTTTAAAATCAGGAATGCTGCTCGCAAAATAAAAACGCCCCCATCATTTCTGACAGAGGCGTTTAATTTATCCGGCAATATTTACCCTTCGTGTAACCCACATTCTCTTTTTAAGCCAAAGAAACGCGTTTCTTCTTCCGCCATGCCGGGTTCCCATTTACGGGTTGTATGGGTATCTCCCACCGATAAATATCCTTCGTCCCATAATGGGTGATATTTCAGGCCATGTTTTTGCAGGTACTGATAAATAGTTCGGTTATCCCAGTCGATAATCGGCAGCACTTTAAATACGCCACGCTGAATTGCCAGCACCGGTAAATTGGCGCGGCTGCCGGATTGTTCACGGCGCAGGCCAGCAAACCACGTTTGCGCATTCAGTTCTTTCAGCGCCCGGTTCATCGGTTCGACTTTGTTGATGTCATTGTATTTTTCAATGCCTTCAACGCCCTGCTCCCACAGTTTGCCGTAGCGTGCTTCCTGCCAGGCGGCGCTTTCGGTAGCACGGTACACTTTCAGGTTGAGCTTGAGTTTGTCCGTTAACTCGTCAATAAAGCGGTAAGTTTCCGGGAACAGATAACCGGTATCGGTGAGGATCACCGGAATATCCGGGCGAATCTGGTTCACCAGATGCAGGCTCACCGCCGCCTGAATGCCAAAGCTGGAAGAAAGCACATATTCACCGGGCAGATTATCCAGCGCCCAGGCAACGCGGCCTTCAGCGTCCAGTTTTTCCAGTTCGGCGTTAGTTTGGGCCAGCGCCAGAATCCGGTCTACCTTTGGCAGTTCGTTCAGGGTGTTTAGATCGAGTTTGGACATAAGTTCCTCACTGTTTGCCTTGCCTGATGCGACGCTGTCGCGTCTTATCAGGCCTACAAGACCGGGCTGATGGTTAATCCCACAGATCCCGCGCCGGGTCGAGCACCGGGCGAATGATGCCCGCACGCACCGTAAAGTCGCCGAAGCCTTCACCCGCTTCACGCTCTTTCGCCCAGCGCCCTATCAGTTCATCAAGCGACGCCAGGATTTCCGGCTCGGTGATGTTTTCTTTATACATCCGTGGGATACGTGTCCCCATGCGGTTGCCGCCAAGATGCAGGTTGTAGCGACCCGGCGCTTTACCCACCAGACCCACTTCCGCCAGCATCGCGCGACCACAACCGTTCGGGCAGCCTGTTACACGCATCACGATATGCTCATCGCTGACACCATGTTTCGCCATTAAATTATCGATGTTATCGATAAACGACGGCAGGAAACGCTCCGCTTCCGCCATCGCCAGCGGGCAAGTCGGGAATGACACGCAGGCCATTGAGTTTTCACGCTGCGGCGTGACGGCATTCATTAACCCGCTCTCTTTGGCGATCTTCTCGATCTTCGCTTTCTCGCTTTCCGGTACACCGGCGATGATCAGATTCTGGTTCGCCGTAATGCGGAAATCGCCTTTGTGGATCTTCGCGATCTCCAGCAGGCCAGTTTTCAGCGGACGCCCCGGATAATCAAGGATGCGTCCATTTTCGATAAACAGCGTCAGGTGCCAGTTATCATCAATACCTTTAACCCAGCCAATACGATCGCCTCGTCCGGTGAACTCATATGGACGGATCGGTTCAAATTTGATCCCCGCGCGACGCTCCACTTCCGCTTTAAACGTCTCAACCCCCACGCGCTCCAGCGTGTATTTAGTTTTGGCATTTTTACGATCGGTTCGGTTACCCCAGTCACGCTGAGTTGTCACGACGGCTTCCGCCACCGCCAGCGTATGCTCCAGCGGAAGATAGCCAAACTCGCTCGCAGTGCGGGCGTAGGTTTTCTTGTTGCCGTGTTCGATGGAAAGCCCACCGCCCACCAGCAGGTTGAAGCCCACCAGCTTGCCGTTTTCGGCGATCGCCACGAAGTTCATGTCGTTGGCATGCAGATCGATATCGTTCTGCGGCGGGATCACTACCGTGGTTTTGAATTTACGCGGCAGATAGGTCTGGCCGAGGATCGGTTCTTCATCGGTGGTGGCGACTTTCTCCTGATCGAGCCAGATCTCCGCATAGGCGCGGGTTCGCGGCAGCAGATGTTCAGAAATTTTCTTCGCCCATTCATACGCTTCCGCATGCAGCTGCGACTCGAACGGGTTCGAGGTGCACAGCACGTTACGGTTCATGTCGTTGGCGGTGGCTAACGCATCCAGACCGACCGAGTGCAGCATCTGGTGCGCAGGTTTGACGTTCTTTTTCAGAATACCGTGGAACTGGAACGTCTGACGGTTGGTCAGACGGATGCTACCGTAAATGGTGTTTTCCACCGCAAATTTGTCGATCGCCTGCCACTGTTTGGTGGTGATTACACCACCCGGCAAGCGACAGCGGAGCATCATCGCGTGACGCGGTTCCAGCTTCTGTTCAGCACGTTCGGCGCGGATGTCACGGTCATCCTGCTGATACATACCGTGGAAACGGATCAGCAGGAAGTTATCGCCCTTAAACCCACCGGTCAGGCCGTCATTTAAATCTTCAGCAATCGTGCCGCGCAGATAGTTGCTTTCAAGCTTCATGCGCTCGGCGTCTGCCAGTTTACCTTCGACCACTAAAGGCCCTGGATGTTTTTCGCTCATTAGTAGACATCTCGCTGATAACGGCGCTCTACGCGCAGCTCACTTAAAAATTCATCCGCCGCTTCGGTGTCCATGCCACCAAATTCGGCAATCACTTCCAGAAGTGCCTGTTCAACGTCTTTCGCCATGCGATTAGCGTCGCCGCAGACATAAATGTGGGCACCGTCATTGATCCAGCGCCACAGCTCCGCGCCCTGTTCGCGCAGTTTGTCTTGTACGTAAACTTTTTCTTTTTGATCGCGCGACCAGGCGAGATCGATGCGCGTCAGCACGCCTTCTTTCACGTAACGCTGCCATTCCACCTGGTAGAGGAAATCTTCCGTAAAGTGTGGGTTGCCGAAGAAAAGCCAGTTTTTGCCCGGCGCTTCGTCGGCGGCACGTTGCTGCATAAAGGCGCGGAACGGCGCAATACCAGTACCTGGGCCAATCATAATCACCGGGGTTTCCGGGTTAGCGGGCAGGCGGAAGTTGTCGTTATGTTCGATAAAGACGCGGACTTCGCCCTCTTCTTCCACGCGATCCGCGAGGAAGCTGGA
Source organism: Escherichia sp. E3659 (assembly GCF_005781135.1). NCBI lineage: Bacteria > Pseudomonadati > Pseudomonadota > Gammaproteobacteria > Enterobacterales > Enterobacteriaceae > Escherichia > Escherichia sp. E3659. The sequence continues at coordinate 69,206 of NZ_VATQ01000028.1, forward strand.
GGCACCACCGGCACGGGCGCGACCTTCCACGTCGTAACGCACCACGCCAACGGTGACGTGTACTTCGTTCTCGACTTCCGCCTGCGAGGAGGCGATGGAATACAGGCGCGGGGTCAGCGGGCGCAGCAGATCAATCAGCGCTTCGGCATCCAGCTGTGCCGGAGAGAAACGCACCATGTCGACAATCGGCGTGGTCGCGGCGTAATGCTGCAACTTCGCTTTATCGCCCACCAGCGGCAGCAGCGTTTCGCTGCGCGTTAAGGTAGCGTAGTTCTCAACGATATTGGCGGTGTTGACGGTCAGTTCGAAGTGCCACTGTAGCGCCTCGTTCAACGGCAGGGTTTTGCCCTCAACGGTGACAGGTTCATCGCCTTTCAGCCACAGCAGTTCGACAAGTTCTTTCACCAGTGCCGGATCGTTCTGATACCAGACGCCCAGCGCGTCACCCGGCTGGTAACGCAGGCCAGAGTCACCTAAGTCAATTTCGATATGGCGAACGTCTTTTTCAGAGTTACGCCCGGTAATTTTCTGGTTAACCGAAAGGCTCGCCACCAGCGGCGCGTCTTTGCTGTACGGGCTGGTGTGGATTTCATTTACCGCGCCAGTAGCGACGGATTGTGAAGGTGCTGCGACAGGCGCGCGCGATTTAAGCGCATCAACCACGCGGGCGCGCCACTCGCTGGCAGCGGCCTGGTATTCAACGTCGGCATCGACACGGTCGAGCAGGCGTTCACCGCCCAGTTCCGCCAGCTTGCTGTCAAAATCTTTCCCGGACTGGCAGAAAAATTCATAAGAGCTATCGCCAAGGCTAAACACGGCAAACGCGGTGTTTTCCAGCTTCGGCGCTTTTTTGGAGAACAGAAACTTATGCAGCGCGACGGCTTCTTCCGGCGGTTCCCCTTCCCCTTGTGTTGACGTCACCACGATAAGCAGTTTTTCACTGGCGATTTGTTTGAATTTATAGTCGCCCGCGTTCACCAGCTTAACGTTCAGTTTTACCGCTAATAAGTCATCGCGTAACGCTTCGGCGACCCGACGCGCATTGCCGGTTTGCGAAGCGGAGATAACAGTAATACCCGGCATTTCTGCGGCGGGCGCTGGCGTCGCTGCAAGCGTAGCAGGCTGCTGATTGAGCACGCCCCAGAAATAGCCAGAAACCCAGGCAAGCTGGGTGGGCGTTAAATCGGTAGTGGCCGCCTGAAGGCGTGCCAGTTGCTCCGGGTTCAACGGAAGCAACGCGGAAGGTGGGACCTGTGTCGTCATGCGTCGTTATGTTCCAGTAAGCAAAGCTGTTTATCGGCCCTGTCAGCGCCCATAAAACAGAAGAGAAGGTAAGGTTAACGGCGCGAAGGGGGTGGATTAAAGACGGGATAGCGATAACTAATAACCAAATCGACTAACCTGTTTTAGCAATAGTCTTTAACAACAAAATAGATTTATTAACTCAATGAAAAATAAATAAATATCGACCGCAATTAAGTTAAATCGGTCATTTTGCGCAACAAACCCGTTTTTAGTAATGCGAAAAAACAGGCTTTCCGGTACTCTACGGCGGTTTTATCGTCCTGTAGAGAAATTATGATGTCCACCACGTTATTTAAAGATTTCACCTTCGAAGCCGCTCACCGTCTGCCGCACGTCCCACAGGGACATAAGTGCGGGCGCTTACACGGGCATTCTTTTATGGTGCGCCTGGAAATCACAGGGGAAGTCGATCCGCATACGGGCTGGATTATCGATTTCGCTGAACTGAAAGCGGCGTTTAAACCGACCTACGATCGCCTCGACCACTATTACCTCAATGATATACCCGGTCTGGAAAACCCAACCAGCGAAGTTTTAGCAAAATGGATTTGGGATCAAGTTAAACCCGTTGTACCGCTATTAAGTGCAGTGATGGTGAAAGAAACCTGCACTGCAGGCTGTATCTATCGCGGCGAATGATAAGAGTGTGTCGGCGGTCAATTTCCCTTAAGTAACGCTATGTTAGGGTGTTGCGCTCAGGATATCTGGAGCACACCATGGAAGATGACTGCGACATTATTATCATCGGTGCGGGTATAGCAGGCACCGCTTGTGCTTTACGCTGCGCGCGGGCAGGTTTGTCCGTTCTGTTACTGGAACGCGCTGAAATTCCCGGCAGTAAAAACCTTTCCGGCGGGCGTTTATATACCCATGCGCTCGCTGAACTCCTCCCGCAATTTCATCTGACCGCGCCCCTTGAGCGTCGCATCACCCACGAAAGTCTTTCTTTATTAACACCAGATGGTGCCACGACATTTTCCAGCTTACTGCCCAGCGGTGAATCATGGAGCGTGTTACGCCCGCGATTCGATCCGTGGCTGGTTGCCGAAGCCGAAAAAGAAGGTGTCGAGTGTATCCCTGGTGCGACGGTAGATGCGCTGTATGAAGAAAACGGCAGAGTGTGTGGCGTTATCTGTGGTGACGATATTCTCCGCGCCCGTTATGTCGTCCTGGCAGAAGGTGCCAATAGCCTCCTGGCAGAACGCCATGGATTAGTTACCCGCCCTGCTGGCGAATCAATGGCGTTAGGAATCAAAGAAGTGCTGGCGCTGGAAACATCCGCTATTGAAGAACGTTTTCATCTGGAGAATAACGAAGGCGCAGCGTTGCTGTTCAGCGGCGGAATCTGTGATGACTTTCCCGGCGGCGCATTTCTTTATACTAATCAACAAACGCTCTCGTTAGGGATTGTTTGCCCGCTCTCTTCCCTTACGCAAAGTCGTGTTCCGGCAAGCGAGCTGCTGGCTCGCTTTAAAACGCATCCGGCAGTACGTCCGCTTATCAAAAACACGGAATCGCTGGAGTATGGTGCGCATCTGGTGCCAGAAGGTGGCTTGCACAGTATGCCGGTGCAATACGCCGGTAACGGCTGGCTGCTGGTGGGCGATGCGTTACGCAGTTGCGTCAATACCGGAATCTCCGTGCGCGGCATGGATATGGCGCTGACTGGCGCACAGGCGGCGGCACAAACGCTGATAAGCGCCTGCCAGCACCGCGAGCCGCAAAATCTGTTTCCGCTTTATCATCAAAACATAGAACGCAGTCAGCTGTGGGATGTTCTACAACGTTATCAGCATGTTCCGGCGCTTTTGCAACGCCCGGGATGGTACCGTGCGTGGCCTGCGTTAATGCAGGATATTTCCCGTGATTTATGGGATCAGGGTGATAAACCTGTTCCACCGCTGCGCCAGTTATTCTGGCGTCATTTACGTCGTCACGGCTTGTGGCATCTGGCGGGCGATGTTATCAGGAGTCTGCGATGTCTGTAGCCCGTAATCTCTGGCGCGTTGCTGATGCGCCGCACATTGTTCCGGCTGACTCCGTTGAGCGTCAGATGGTACAACGGTTGATTAACGCCTGTCCGGCTGGTCTTTTTTCGCTCACACCAGAAGGTGACTTATGTATTGATTATCGCAGTTGCCTTGAGTGCGGAACCTGCCGTTTGCTGTGCGACGAAAAAACACTACAACAGTGGCGCTATCCACCTTCCGGATTCGGCATCACCTACCGTTTTGGATAAATAATAAGGATAATTTATGCCCCTCTTACACCTGCTCCGCCAGAATCCGGTGATTGCTGCCGTTAAAGATAATGCCAGCCTGCAACTGGCCATCGATTCTGAATGCCAGTTTATTTCCGTGTTGTACGGCAATATCTGCACCATCAGTAATATCGTTAAAAAGATTAAGAACGCCGGGAAATATGCTTTTATTCATGTTGATTTGCTGGAAGGCGCGTCAAATAAAGAAGTGGTGATTCAGTTTTTGAAACTGGTGACCGAGGCGGATGGAATTATCAGCACCAAAGCATCGATGCTAAAAGCGGCAAGAGCGGAAGGTTTTTTCTGTATTCATCGCCTGTTTATTGTTGATTCGATTTCGTTTCACAACATTGATAAGCAAGTTGCGCAATCGAATCCGGATTGTATTGAGATCCTGCCAGGCTGCATGCCCAAAGTGCTGGGCTGGGTGACGGAAAAAATCCGCCAACCGCTGATTGCTGGCGGGCTGGTGTGCGATGAAGAAGATGCGCGTAATGCGATTAACGCAGGTGTCGTGGCGCTTTCCACCACGAATACCGGGGTCTGGACGTTAGCGAAAAAATTGCTTTGACGGGATAACCGTAACGAATTGAATTTGTGTGATTTGTAGGCTGCACGCCAAATCTGGCATTCAGCGCCTGATGCGACGCTTGACGCGTCTTATCAGGCCTACAAGCCCGAAACCCGTCTACGCCGCATCCGGCTGTACGTTATTGGCAATCTGCGTGAATGTTTGTCACCAGTGCCTCCAGCACGGCTTTCCAGTCATCTACCACGCCAACATCTGCCTGCGAAAATACCGCCGCGCTGGCGTCATGATTAATCGCCACCACAAACTTACTATTACGTACGCCCGCCATTAACGCTGCCGCACCGGATGCGCCCGCCACAATGCAAACATCTGGCGCCAACAAATGCCCGGAAATACCAATGACCTTTTCGGCTTCAAAGCCACCGTTCATCACTCGCGCCCGACTGTAGCCCACTTCTGCCCCCAGCTTTTCAGCCAGCGTAGCGATTTCCTGGTTATCTGCCTCGCCGCCCTGCCCCACTACCAGTACTCGTCTGGCCTCAGCTAATGGGTCACGGGTAACATTTTTCAGGTTTTCTATGTTAACCAGCCACTCGGGAAGCGCTCCGGGAACAATATTCAGTTGTTGCATACCAGAGGGCAACGTGACGTTTTTCGCCGCTCCAACCTGGCGCGCCAGGGAAAGACATAGCGGGCGTTTTTCTGTTTGCAGCGTCGCCGTTAGCGCATTTCCCCAGTGGGATTTGCGCACGCTTGCGGTCGGTATATCTAATGAAATCACCTGGCAGACACAGGCTCCATGTAAACGCCAGGCCAGCCGGGTCGACAGTTCATCACCAAACGTTCCCGGCGGAAAGAGAACAACGTCCACAGGCGTTCGCTGCCACTGTTCAACCAGCGCATCCAGCACCTGTTCCGCGACCATCGGCTGCGGCTCGATTTGCCAGTGCGTTAGTGTGCTGCCGCTGAAATCCTGCTCCACCAGCCAGCCCGCCATTGCGGCATGTTCCTGATTTATTGTCACAATTGCGATATTCATGGCTGCATCCTTTGGCGTAAATAGTCCTGCCATAGCTTTTGCGCTTTTTCTGCTACCGTTTGCCCATCAATCAGCGTCGCTCTGCGTCGTTGCTCTGGCCTTGCCAGTTGCAGGCACTGCATCGCTGGCGATTCAGCAGCAACAGTTTTGCGAATAATTTCCGCTTTCCCCGCCGCCATACGCTGGCGCATTCCCGGTACTGGCAAGGCCACTTCACCGCACTGGCGCACGGCAATCACCACAGGCAAGCGGACACGACAACAGCGCAGCCCATTTTCAGTACGCTGTTCGAGGGTGATAAACGGCGCGTCGAGTGTGAAACGCTCCACCTGGGTGAAACAGGGCCAGCACAGCATTTCCGCCAGCAAAAATGGCGTTTGTCCATTCTGCCCTTCGCTGCTTTGGCAGCCGGTAATGATCAGATCCAGCGGATTCTGGTACTGCCATTCGGCAATATGGCGAGCGACAAATTCCGGCGCAAAGCGCAGATCTGCCGCCGTCTCCAGCAATATAGCTTCCTCAAACCCAAGAGCCATGAGATAGCGCAGCCAGTGCAATGCCCGTTCATCCCCCATGCTCAACGCGGCTAAACACATCGGCGTACCGTTTTTTCTCTGCGCCAACAGCAGCGCGGCAGCGGCCTGTTCATCAGCACCGAGTAAACTTCGCAGTAGCGAAACATCCGGTCCGCTATTACCCTGAGCCGCCGCCTGCCACTCTTTTTCCGCCAGCATCCCGGCATCCGGTTCGGCTTTAAACGCTAACAGTATGTTCATTCGCACCTCCTACATTTCCCGCCGCCACCAGCGGGAGGGCTTTAGTTTCTGGTGCCCATAGCCAGGTCACGACAAAACCAACTAACAACACTGCCGCCAGGAGCAATAAGGTGACTTGCATTCCCCACTGCGCCAGCACCCACGGCAGCAGGCCAGTACTTACCGCCGCGCCAAGTCGACTCATGGCGGTGGCAAAACCGACGCCCAGCGAGCGAATGTCAGTAGGAAAACTTTCCGCAGGCAAAATGCCCACCAGATTACTGACTGCCGAAATGGTGGTGCTGAAGAGAACAAAAAGCAGCAGCGTTAATGAACTGCCGGAAGGCAAACAGGCCATCACTACCAGCGTTGCCGCCAGCAGCAAAAAACTTCCCAGCAAAAATTTGCGATGTGCCAGCAGGTGCGTCAGAACTAATCCCAGCAGCGCGCCAACAATTAACAACGCATTAAGCATCAGGCTGGCGGTCAGCGCATCTTCCAGACCAATAGTCTGGGCAATGGTCGGCAGCCAGGTATAAATCACAAACCATGGGATTACGAGGCAGACAAAGAAGACGCTGTTAAACGCCGTGCGCCGCCAGTAGCGCGAAGAGAACAAGGTTTTGATGTGTTTATGGGTCGCCGTTGCCACTTCATCGCCCAGTAAAACATGGGGACCAAAATAGCGATGCACGATAGCGTGAGCTTCTGCAAAACGCCCCTGTCGCAGTAGCCAGCGTGGCGATTCTGGCGTTCCCCAGCGTAATAACGTAATCAACAACGCGGGCAGAGCTGCCGATGCCAGCAGCCAACGCCAGGCTTCCGGGTTTTCGGAAATAAAGTGATGTCCGGCAATACTTGCCAGCACATAGCCTACGGTCCACACCACGCTGAACGCGCCCAGCAAAATACCGCGGTGGCGGCGCGGGGAAAATTCAGCCAGCAAGGTGTGACCGACTGAGTAATCGCCTCCCAGACCAATGCCAATCAAAATGCGCAGTCCAATAAGATGCTCTGGCGTGGTGGCAAAAAATTGTAAAAACGAAGCAAGCGTAATCAGCAAAAAGCTGAAGGTGAAGATTTTTTGTCGCCCAATATGGTCGGAGATCCAGCCCAGCACCAGGCTGCCAAGAAACAAACCAAGGAGTGCTGAGCCGCCAATCATTCCCGCCATAAACGGCGTCAGTTGCATGGCTGGAGTAAGCTGAATAATGGCGTAACCAATGACGCCGAGGACATAACCGTCAGTCAGGTGCGCACCGAAAGTGAGCGCAGCAATGCGGCAGTGAAAACGGTTAAGCGGTAAATCATCCATTCGCACCGGTGAAGTGTTCATCTTTACCCCTTCATTGTCCGGTAATAAGAACGGCTTCTCGCCTGAGAAGCCGAAAAGGCAACGTCCCGTCATCGCGGAACGCTGCCTGACACATTATTTTTCAATCGGATAGATAGTACCCGTATTCATAATGCCGTTAGGATCAAACTGCTTTTTCAGCCCTTCCAGCAACGCCCACGCGCTGCCGTGTTCCAGCTTGCTCCAGTGAACGCGATGTTTACCAATGCCGTGGTGGTGCACCATCGAACCACCGAGGCGAATGGTTTCTTCGCAGATGATTTTGTTGAGCGGATTGTGGTACTTGTCGATTTCCTCTTCCGGCTTACAGTCAACGACGTTGTAATCGTAGACGAAGTACATGTTGGTGCCGTTCTGATAGCTATGAGAGGAGTGACCGCCCAGCATGGTGATGTCGTCGGCGTGTGGGAACTCGGTACGAATACGGTTAATAACGCTTTCGTAGATTTCGTGGATGCAGCTCCAGCAGCCGGACACTTCAGTGGTAAAGCCCATGTTGCCGGTTTTGAGGATCTGCACACGTTCGGCAGCCACTTTATCCGGTCCCCAGTTCAGGTGATTAAACCAGGTTTCGATCAGTTTGCTGTCCACGCGCTGGCATTGCGGGTAGCGGGCAACGATTTCCGCAATCCCTTCGCCCGTCGCCTTCGCAATGCGAGGGTTACCTTCAGCCATAAAGATCAGCACGCATTTTCCGTCGGCAAAATGGGTGAAGTGTTGGGTGCCATCTTCGGCGTCATACAAACGAGCGATCGACGGACGATACCCTTCCACCATGATTTCACGCAGGATGTTGAAGCCGGTTTTCATGTCTTCCAGGATATAGCCGTAGAAGAGGTTGTTTTCTGGGGTGAATTTAAAGATTTTCACTGTTACTTCAGTGATATAGCACAATGCACCTTCGTTGCCGATGATGATGTGACGAATGTCCGGGCCAGCCGCGCGACGTGGCACGTTTTTAATGCGTGTGACGGTACCATCTGCCAGTACCGCTTCCAGACCAACGACCATATCTTCGATTGCGCCGTAGAGTGTGGAGAACTGCCCGATACTGCGGGTTGCTACCAGGCCGCCCATCTGCGCCAGCGGCTTTGACTGCGGAGAATGCCCTGTGGTGTAACCTTTTTCACGCAACGCGTTTTCCAGCACCTCCAGCGGAACGCCACATTGCGCCGTCGCCTGCATATTCTCAATATCAATATTAATGATTTGATTCATGGCGGAGCCGTCGAGCACCACCGAGTTTTCCACAACGGTTTCCAGCCCACCTTCAGTGGCGGAAGCGCCGGTACGCGGCACACCGTTAATTTTGTGCGCATTCATAAAATTCAGCACACGGGAGACCTGTTCTGTGGAACCGAGTTTTACGACCGCTGCCGGAATCGGCAAAGTATAAATGCCATGAATATCCGGAAATTTACGAAAACGGTCAATACTGTTTTTCTTTAATACTGTTTCATCGGTAATTACGCGATCTGCACCAACAATTTCCTTTAGCTGGTCAACAATCGCTGCGCGAGATAAAGACATAGTAATTCCTTCCTGATAATAAAAATGGAATAATCATTAATAAGAGAAAACAGAAACCACCGTTATGGATTAGCGCACTAAATAACCGCCATCAACCACTAATAAATGTCCGTTGACATAATTCGATGCCGGACTTGCGAGGAATACGGCTGCGCCCATTAAATCCTGAGTATCGCCCCAACGGTTTGCCGGAATATGATCAAGAACGCGCTGGTTAGTTTCTGGATTACTACGGGTCGCCAGAGTGATATCGGTAGCGTAATATCCCGGGGCAATACCATTCACCTGAATATTATATTGACCTAATTCATCGCAATAGGCTTTGGTGAATCCGGCAAGAGCATGTTTAGTGGCAGAATAAGCAGGTGACCATTGTCCACCTAAGTAAGAGAACAATGAACAGATATTAATAATTTTACCGCTTTTCTGCGGGATCATAATTTTTGCCGCTTCGTAGCTTAACTCGAATGCGGCGGTCAGGTTCACATCAATCATTGGATCCCAGTCGGCACGACCGAAATCCAGCACCTTATTCAGCTTACAAATACCGGCATTGTTAACCAGAATATCGACGGTACCGAAGCGCTCACAGCAGGCAGCGATAATCTTCTGCGGTGCGCCTTCTGCGGTGATATCCACCTGCATGAAGTCCACTTCAACACCCTGTTTTTCAATCATTTCCTTTGTTTCGCCGTTATCTTTGACAAAACTTGGAATAAAAATATTTGCGCCAGCTTTGGCCAACGCCATTGCAAATGCCTGACCTAAACCGCTATTCCCGCCGGTAACAATTGCTGTTTTACCTTTCAGGGAGAAAAAATCCATTGAGAACGCATTGAGAGATTCGATTGACATAGTTAGCTCCAATTTCCGTAAGGCAAAAAAAAAGAAAGGTAACTTCCCCCGCGAGAGGGAAGTTACCTTTCTCATTATCTCTGGTAACTGGAGATAATTTTTAGCATAAGGGCATAACTGCTAATGTGATCGTAATCACAGAGTGATGTTCGTATTATCAAATAGTTTTAAAAAGCAGAAGCGTGATTACTCTCACACAACACCTTTTCTTTCCATGTTATTTCTTATTGCAATTACTAGAGAGCTGAGAAAAGTAATCCACCTGAAAGGGCGGCTTACTTTTCTCTTTTTTTTGTCTATTACAAATGGGAATACGATATGCAACACAACTCATATCGCCGTTGGATAACCCTCGCGATAATTAGTTTTAGCGGCGGCGTTAGTTTTGACCTGGCTTATTTACGTTATATTTATCAAATTCCCATGGCGAAATTTATGGGATTCAGCAATACCGAGATAGGTTTAATAATGAGTACATTTGGTATTGCGGCCATTATTCTTTATGCCCCCAGCGGCGTTATTGCCGATAAATTTTCACACCGCAAAATGATTACTTCCGCGATGATTATTACCGGATTGCTGGGCCTGATAATGGCAACATATCCACCACTGTGGGTAATGCTCTGTATTCAGGTCGCCTTTGCGATAACCACTATTTTAATGCTGTGGTCGGTGTCGATTAAAGCCGCCTCATTGCTGGGCGATCATAGTGAGCAAGGGAAAATTATGGGCTGGATGGAAGGGCTGCGCGGCGTCGGTGTAATGTCGCTGGCGGTGTTTACCATGTGGGTCTTTTCTCGCTTTGCACCGGATGACAGCGCCAGCCTGAAAACGGTCATTATCATCTATAGTGTGGTTTACATCTTGTTGGGTATTCTGTGCTGGTTTTTTGTTAGCGATAACAACAACCTGTGCAGTGCCTATAACGAAGAAAAACAATCATTCCAGCTTAGCGACATCCTGGCCGTTTTGCGTATCAGCACCACCTGGTATTGCAGCATGGTGATTTTTGGTGTCTTCACCATCTACGCCATTCTGAGTTACTCCACCAACTATCTCACCGAAATGTACGGCATGTCGCTGGTGGCGGCGAGCTACATGGGGATTGTGATCAACAAAATCTTCCGCGCACTGTGCGGCCCACTTGGCGGCATTATCACCACCTACAGTAAAGTGAAATCCCCTACCCGCGTGATTCAAATCCTTTCCATCATCGGCCTGCTGGCACTGACTGCCCTGCTTGTTACCAACTCTAACCCGCAATCGGTCGCGATGGGGATTGGCCTGATTTTACTGCTGGGATTCACCTGCTACGCCTCACGTGGACTGTACTGGGCCTGCCCCGGCGAAGCGAGAACACCGTCTTACATTATGGGCACCACGGTAGGTATTTGTTCGGTGATTGGATTCCTGCCGGATGTCTTCGTTTACCCGATTATCGGCCACTGGCAGGACACCCTGCCCGCAGCAGAAGCCTATCGCAACATGTGGCTGATGGGCATGGCGGCACTCGGCATGGTGATCGTCTTTACCTTTTTGCTGTTCCAAAAAATTCGTACTGCTGATAGCGCCCCCGCAATGGCTAGCAGCAAGTAAGCCAGGAAAATTACAGGAGAAAAATCATGTCGAAAAAATACATCATAGGGATTGATGGCGGAAGTCAGAGCACAAAAGTGGTGATGTACGATCTGGAAGGTAACGTGGTTTGCGAAGGCAAAGGTTTATTGCAGCCGATGCACACGCCGGATGCCGATACCGCAGAACATCCTGACGACGATTTATGGGCATCATTATGTTTTGCCGGTCACGATTTGATGAGTCAGTTTGCCGGGAATAAAGAAGATATTGTCGGTATTGGTCTGGGATCCATCCGTTGCTGCCGTGCGTTATTGAAAGCCGATGGCACGCCTGCTGCGCCGTTGATTAGCTGGCAGGATGCTCGCGTTACACGCCCTTACGAACATACGAACCCTGACGTGGCGTATGTCACCTCTTTTTCGGGTTATCTGACGCACCGTTTAACGGGCGAATTTAAAGATAATATCGCCAACTATTTTGGTCAGTGGCCAGTGGATTATAAGACCTGGGCATGGAGTGAAGATGCCGCAGTCATGGAGAAGTTTAATATCCCCCGTCATATGCTGTTTGATGTACAAATGCCAGGCACTGTTCTTGGGCATATCACACCACAAGCCGCGCTGGCGACGCATTTCCCGGCAGGACTGCCGGTTGTTTGTACCACCAGTGATAAACCGGTAGAAGCTCTGGGAGCCGGGTTACTGGATGATGAAACGGCAGTAATTTCTCTTGGCACTTACATCGCATTGATGATGAACGGTAAAGCACTGCCGAAAGATCCGGTAGCGTACTGGCCGATTATGTCTTCTATTCCGGAAACATTGCTGTATGAAGGTTACGGTATCCGAAAAGGCATGTGGACGGTGAGCTGGCTGCGCGACATGTTAGGCGAGTCGCTAATTCAGGATGCCAGGGCACAGGATCTTTCACCGGAAGATTTGCTCAACAAAAAAGCTTCTTGTGTGCCGCCTGGCTGTAATGGTCTGATGACGGTGCTGGACTGGCTGACCAATCCGTGGGAACCGTACAAACGCGGGATTATGATCGGTTTTGATTCCAGCATGGATTACGCATGGATATACCGTTCGATACTGGAAAGCGTGGCGCTGACGCTGAAGAACAATTACGACAATATGTGTAATGAAATGAATCACTTTGCGAAGCATGTAATCATTACTGGCGGTGGTTCGAACAGCGATCTGTTTATGCAAATTTTTGCCGACGTGTTCAACCTTCCGGCACGCCGTAACGCCATTAACGGTTGTGCAAGCCTGGGGGCAGCGATTAATACGGCGGTAGGTCTGGGGTTGTATCCGGATTACGCAACGGCTGTCGACAAAATGGTTCGCGTGAAAGATATCTTTATGCCTGTTGAGGGCAATGCCAAACGCTACGACGCGATGAATAAAGGCATTTTCAAAGATTTAACCAAACACACTGATGTGATTCTGAAAAAATCGTATGAAGTGATGCATGGTGAATTGGGGAATGCGGATTCTATCCAGAGCTGGTCGAATGCGTAAGTGAGGAAGGCCGGGCGGGAAACTGCCCGGCCTGAACATACCTGAATGATTGTCCCCGCTAACGCGGGGAACTCTTCATCAATTGCGAATCAAGAAAATCACCGAGCGGTTTATCCCCGCTGGCACGGGGAACTCTCTATGCAGACCGTTAAGGTTGTCACCCTCTACGGTTTATCCCCGCTCGCGCGGGGAACTCCAGAATTTCGCAGATATGGCATCGCTTCACAACGGTTTATCCCCGCTCGCGCGGGGAACTCTATTTCGATTACGCAGCATTCGCGCGTGATCTCGGTTTATCCCCGCTCGCGCGGGGAACTCGCACCGGACTGCCCTCCTGCTTACTGATACTCAGGTTTATCCCCGCTCGCGCGGGGAACTCTTCTGTGCCGTCTCGTTATCTGTAGCAATTTTCGGTTTATCCCCGCTCGCGCGGGGAACTCTACCTCCCCGATTTCAGCACTGTCCATCATTGCGGTTTATCCCCGCTCGCGCGGGGAACTCGGACCAGATCCACACGCACCCACTGAATTCGGCGGTTTATCCCCGCTCGCGCGGGGAACTCCCGCTTTTACTGGAAAACGTGCGCGGTGCCCGCGGTTTATCCCCGCTCGCGCGGGGAACTCCTTTGTGAAGCGCGCGACAAGCCGCCTGAAAACGGTTTATCCCCGCTCGCGCGGGGAACTCGCAGGAACAATATTTATTCTAATCATTGCAACCGGTTTATCCCCGCTCGCGCGGGGAACTCAGATTGAGGTAGTAGTTTCCACCCGCTGGCGTCGGTTTATCCCCGCTGGCGCGGGGAACTCGAAATGTGGTCTGACACGGCAGGAATATAACAAGGTTTATCCCCGCTGGCGCGGGGAACTCCGCAACGGACACGGCCGAGGCAGCAGCGATAGCGGTTTATCCCCGCTGGCGCGGGGAACTCTTCCGGCAGCAATATCGAGACCTATGAGATCGAGGTTTATCCCCGCTGGCGCGGGGAACTCCCACGTGCAGCTTTTCTCAGGTCGATTTTTTTCGGTTTATCCCCGCTGGCGCGGGGAACTCTCTAAACATAACCTATTATTAATTAATGATTTTTTAAGCCAGTCACAATCTACCAACTTTACAGTATCACACAAACAACACATCCATTATGTTAAAGAGCACTTAATCCGTTGATTGAAAAGGTAAATATTTAAAATAACTCTATACAAACTAAAATCTACCAAACTCCGACGTAATAATTTTCATCCCAGAGAAAAATTAACGCCACAGAATTTGTAGAGAATGACAATGATTAGTCCGGAATGGGCAAAATGGATGAGTTTTCAGAGGCGACAAAAAATATAAATGGGTGGAAGTCTTTACAGGTTCCACCCATTTATAACGCTTATAAATGGGTAATCAGGCAATATTTAAATATTTATGTGTTTGCATCGACAAACGCCAGTTACGCGCAATGCAAGTTTCAATGCACAAACGTGTGGCATCATCCTTTTGGCTAATCGGCTGCAGTGCAATGACTCGCGGTTTATCATCGGTCAGCGTCGCAAGCAATTCATCCAGTGCTTCGATATCACGTACGCGTCCAACTGGGTGTTTGATTTCGTTAGCTCGCTCCAGGGCTTGCGACAATACTTCATAACCGCCACGCATATTTAGCTTTGGCGACACGGTGACCCAGGTATTCGGCGTACAACGCACTTCATGAGTACCGCTGGTTTCTATCTGGCAACTGAAACCGTTCTTTTCGAGCAGGTCAGTTAGTGGCATCAAGTCATGAATACAAGGTTCACCACCCGTAATCACCACGTGACGCGCGGTGTATCCCTGACGACCGATGACTGCGAGCAAGTCTTCACTGCTTGCGGCTCCCCACTTATCACTCTCTTTCGTTTTACCCAGAATGCTGAAAAGGGAAACTTCCCGATCCTCAAGCTTTTCCCATGTGTGTTTGGTGTCGCACCAGGCACAGCCGACCGGGCATCCCTGTAAACGAATAAAAATAGCAGGGACGCCGGTAAAGTAACCCTCACCTTGCAGGGTCTGGAACATCTCGTTAATCGGGTACTGCATAGCATTCTCTGTAAAGTGGATAATTGTTAATTATTGCAGATCTCGCCGCAATATTCATGCTTTATTAACATTCTGTTACAGGCAGGTTTGACGCAAAAAGTGGCTCAGATCATTAAGAATAAAATGAAGCGGCGTATTATGTTTTAAAGGATTAAATAAAAGGAATTTAAACATGTTTAGAATATTCATCGTATTTATATTTATTTTCAATTTATCAGGTTGCGGTTATAACGATATTCAAACCTATGATGAACAAGTTAATGCCTCCTGGTCAGAAGTATTGAATCAGTATCAACGCCGTGCCGATCTTATTCCTAATCTTGTCGCAAGTATTAAAGGTTATTCCAGCCATGAAAAAGAGGTACTGGAGGCCGTTACGTTAGCTCGTAGTCAAGCTAATCGTGCCAGCAGCGATCTTCAGCAAGCTCCGGGAGATGAGCAAAAATTACAAGCCTGGCAACAAGCTCAGGCGCAGGTGACTCGCACTCTCGGGCAGTTAACGATTATTAGTGAACGTTATCCAGAATTAAAGGCTCAGGAACTCTATCAAAATTTAATGGTACAACTCGAAGGAAGCGAAAATCGAATTGCTGTCGCGCGAGGAAGATATATTAAAGCCATTGAACAATATAATGTCACTATCCGCAAATTTCCCGCAGTGTTAACCGCAAAGGTCATGGATTACACACCAAAGAAAAATTATTTGCCGGATGATGTCGCCGCAGTAAGCAAAGCCCCAACAATAGATTTTAGCCAGAATGCGAGTGCTCATTAGGCGAGTTAATTATATGAAAAATTTTATCTTACTTCTTGTTCTGGTCTGTTCATCTGCGTTTGCAGTACAAGTTCCAGTACCTGAATTACCTAAATATATGAATGATTTAACAGGGACATTAACCAGAGGGGAAGTAAGTACGCTGACCAGCCAGATTAAAGCCCTGACGCAAAAAGAACAGACGCAGCTTGTGGTATTGGTGGTTGAAACCACAGGCGAAGAAACCATCGAGCAATATGCAACACGTGTGTTCGAGAGTTGGCAGCCCGGCCATAAAGGTCGTGATGACGGTATTTTACTGGTAGTTGCCTGGCAAGATCATACAGTACATATTGAAATCGGTTACGGGCTTGAGGGTATTCTGACGGATGCACAGTCCGGGCAAATTATTCGCAACAGTATTATTCCCGCGTTTAAAAAAGGCGACCTTACTGGCGGCTTGCAACAGGGTATCAGTGATATTGAAACCCGACTATCAGGAAATGATTTAGTCAATAACACATCGCCCGATCACCCTTTACCCTTTAGCGGTTGGTGGGCTTTGTTAGTCTGGGCGATAGTACTGACGTTTATTTCTGCCAGAGGATATGTCAAAACGCTGGGAGTGATTTGCTTTGCTGCCATAGTGCTGGCCTTTATACTTCCCATCGCTGGATATAGCGGGAGCTGGGGAGTTCTTATCACATTTTTATGTTTCGCCACACCATTCCTGGCCGTAGCTATCGCTTTCACACCTTTCGGCAGAAAGGTGCGTGATTCAATGCGTAGTGCCAACCGACCGTCACGTTACGAAAGAAGCAACTCGGCTTCCTGGCATTCTTCATCATCGTCGTCATCTTCCTCTTCATCGTCTTTCGACAATGACAATTTCAGCGGTGGCGGCGGTTCATCTGGTGGCGGTGGCGCTTCCGGGCGTTGGTGATCGTAATGCGCTTAATCTTTATTTTACTCGCTTTGTGGTGCCTTCCGGTGCTTGCCCAGCAAATTGCTGTGCCGGAGCTGCGCCACCAGGTGACCGATATTACTGGTACGTTAAGCTCGTCTGAACAACAATCACTGACACAGCAGCTGCAGGATATTACACAAAAAACACGAGCCCAGGTCGCCGTATTAATTGTGCCATCCACCGGGGACGATACCATTGAACAATATGCAACTCGCGTTTTTGATAGCTGGAAACTGGGGGATGAGCGGCGTGACGATGGTATTCTGATCCTGGTCGTCTGGGAAGATCGTAAAGTTCGCATTGAAGTGGGCTACGGGCTGGAAGGGGTGGTTACCGACCTGCAAGCGGCGAAGATTATCCGTGATATATTAATCCCTGCCTTCAAAAGTGATGACCTTATGGGTGGGTTAACACTGGCAAGCGAAAATATTGGCGCGCTTCTGTTGAATGGTGAATTACCGGAAAACAGGGGGAATTACTACAGTATCAATCCCCCTATTCCATTATCGCTTGCTGTAATTATATTACTGGCGGTGCTTTCATATTTTATTGTTTTTACCGATCCGTCAAATCTCCCCTGGATAGCACTCACTGGCGCAATTTACGGGATGGTATTCCTTTATGTTGCAGAGCCAGGACCATGGACGAATTTAATCGTTGCCTGCGGCATGTTAACGCCTTTTGCGATCGTAGTGCTGCTTATCTTTTGGCTTATCGTTAGTAAAAAACTACGCGCCAGATATAAGAAACTCGGTAAAGAAAGAGCTTCAAGAAAAGGTTCTTCGTCATCCTCTTCCGGTGGCGGCTCAAGTGGTGGTGGGTTTAGCGGCGGCGGCGGATTTAGCGGAGGTGGCGGTTCTTCTGGCGGTGGAGGCGCGTCCGGCCGCTGGTAACTCGACCATAAAAAATGCCAGCCCGAAGGCTGGCATTTTTAAATCAGATAAAGTCAGACTTATGCCTGGCCTTTGATCTCTTTACGACCGTTGTACGGTGCTTTTTCGCCCAGAGCTTCTTCGATACGAATCAGCTGGTTGTATTTAGCAACACGGTCAGAACGGCTCATAGAACCAGTTTTGATCTGGCCTGCAGCAGTACCAACAGCCAGGTCAGCGATGGTAGCGTCTTCAGTTTCGCCAGAACGGTGAGAGATCACTGCAGTGTAGCCAGCGTCTTTCGCCATCTTGATTGCAGCCAGAGTTTCGGTCAGAGAACCGATCTGGTTGAATTTGATCAGGATGGAGTTTGCGATACCTTTTTCGATACCTTCTTTCAGGATCTTGGTGTTGGTTACGAACAGGTCGTCACCAACCAGCTGGATTTTGTCGCCCAGAACTTTGGTCTGGTATGCGAAACCGTCCCAGTCAGATTCGTCCAGACCGTCTTCGATAGAAACGATCGGGTACTGTTTGGTCAGTTCTTCCAGGAAGTGAGTGAATTCTTCAGAGGTGAAAGCTTTGTTGCCTTCGCCAGCCAGAACGTATTTACCGTCTTTGTAGAATTCAGAAGCTGCGCAGTCCATCGCCAGAGTGATGTCTTTGCCCAGTTCATAACCAGCAGCTTTAACAGCTTCAGCGATAACAGCCAGAGCTTCAGCGTTGGAACCCAGGTTCGGCGCATAGCCACCTTCGTCACCAACTGCAGTGTTCATGCCTTTCGCTTTCAGAACTTTTGCCAGGTGATGGAAAACTTCAGAACCCATGCGGATGGCTTCTTTCACAGTTTTCGCGCCAACCGGCTGAATCATGAATTCCTGGATATCAACGTTGTTGTCAGCGTGCTCACCACCGTTGATGATGTTCATCATCGGAACCGGCATAGAGTATTTGCCCGGAGTGCCGTTCAGTTCAGCGATGTGCTCATACAGAGGCATCCCTTTAGCAGCAGCAGCAGCTTTGGCGTTAGCCAGAGATACAGCCAGGATTGCGTTCGCGCCGAAGTTAGATTTGTTTTCGGTGCCGTCCAGGTCGATCATGATCTTGTCAATGCCAGCCTGATCTTTGGCATCTTTGCCAATCAGCGCCTGAGCGATCGGGCCGTTAACCGCAGCAACAGCTTTGGTTACGCCTTTGCCCAGGAAACGGGATTTGTCGCCATCGCGCAGTTCCAGTGCTTCACGGGAACCAGTAGAAGCACCTGATGGAGCAGCTGCCATACCGACGAAACCACCCTCCAGATGTACTTCGGCTTCAACAGTCGGGTTACCACGGGAGTCGATGATTTCACGACCGATGATTTTTACGATTTTGGACATTAGGTTTTCCTCAAGTCACTAGTTAAACTGAAACTCCAGACAAACAACGCGTACCCAGGGTACGCGTTGCCGTTCTAACTTTTTTACTTACTTCGCCTGACGTTTCTGGAACTCGCTGGCGGCTTTTACAAAGCCAGCAAACAGCGGGTGTCCATCACGTGGAGTAGAAGTAAACTCCGGATGGAACTGACAAGCCACGAACCACGGGTGATTCGGAACTTCGATGATCTCGACCAACTGATCATCCCCGGAACGGCCCGCAACGCGCAGACCTGCATCTTCAATCTGTTTCAGCAGCATGTTGTTGACTTCGTAGCGGTGACGATGACGCTCAACAATTGTCGGCGCATTGTACAGCTGGCGAACCAGGCTATTGTCAACCAGCTGGCACTGCTGTGCGCCGAGACGCATGGTGCCGCCGAGATCGCTCTTCTCGCTACGAACTTCAACGTTGCCGTTTTCATCGCGCCACTCGGTAATCAGCGCCACAACCGGGTACTTACAGTCTGGCACAAATTCCGTTGAGTTGGCGTTCTCCATGTTGGCAACATGGCGAGCGTAATCAATTAACGCCACCTGCATACCCAGGCAAATGCCCAGATAAGGAATATTGTTCTCACGCGCAAAGCGCGCGGTAGTAATCATGCCTTCTACGCCACGATAGCCGAAACCGCCAGGTACGAGGATCGCGTCCAGACCTTTAAGGATTTCAACACCGCGCGTTTCAACATCTTGTGAATCGATCAGTTTGATGTTGACGCTGACACGATTCTTCAGCCCACCATGTTTCAGTGCTTCGATCACGGATTTGTAAGCGTCCGGCAGTTCAATGTACTTGCCGACCATACCGATAGTGACTTCACTCACCGGATTCGCTTCTTCGAAGATAACCTGTTCCCATTCGGACAGATTCGCTTCCGGGCAGTTTAAGCTGAATCGTTTACAAATATAATCGTCCAGCCCCTGAGATTTCAACAGGCCCGGAATTTTATAGATGGAATCGACGTCTTTCAGAGAAATAACCGCTTTTTCCGGAACATTACAGAACAATGCAATCTTCGCACGTTCGTTAGCCGGAACGGCGCGATCTGAACGACAAATCAGGATGTCAGGCTGGATACCGATGGAGAGCAGCTCTTTTACAGAGTGCTGGGTCGGTTTGGTTTTGACTTCACCAGACGCTGCCATGTACGGCACCAGCGTCAGGTGCATAAACAGAGTGTGCTCACGGCCAATTTCAACAGCCAACTGGCGAATCGCTTCGAGGAACGGCAGGGATTCGATGTCACCTACAGTACCGCCGATTTCGACCAGAACCACGTCGTGGCCTTCACCACCTGCAAGAACGCGTTCTTTGATAGCGTTAGTGATGTGTGGAATAACCTGTACGGTTGCGCCGAGGTAGTCACCGCGGCGTTCTTTACGCAGAACGTCTGAGTAGATACGACCCGTGGTGAAGTTGTTACGGCGGCTCATTTTGGTACGAATGAAACGCTCGTAGTGACCCAGGTCCAGGTCGGTTTCAGCGCCGTCTTCAGTAACGAACACTTCCCCGTGTTGGATTGGGCTCATAGTACCTGGATCGACGTTAATGTACGGATCCAGTTTCATGATGGTCACATTGAGGCCACGGGCTTCAAGAATGGCTGCGAGGGAGGCTGCGGCAATGCCTTTACCCAGAGAGGATACGACCCCGCCGGTCACAAAAATATAGTTCGTTGTCATGCTGAACCTGAGAAGTTAGGTTGAAAAGACGATGGAATAACCAGGACGGGAAAGCAGTATACCCGAACATGACCTGTGCCACAAACTTTCATTATCCCTCCTCTTCGCCAGCGCACTATTGAAATCAGGAGTGAGAAAATAGCCCCTTTGGGGTAAATGTTTTTGACGCAAATCAAGCGCTTGTCATTTAAAAAATGACACAAATGGCGCTTGACCGCGTAATTCCCTTAGAGATCAATTTCCTGCCGTTTTACCTGTTGCCAGACTTCTTCCATTGTTTCGAGGTCAACACCTGTCATTTCCAGTCCACGCGCGGCAACAATACGCTCCACTTCGCGAAAACGACGCTCGAATTTTTCATTCGCTTTTTGCAATGCGATTTCTGCTTTCGTCCCTAAATGGCGAGCCAGATTAACCGTTGCAAACAGCAGGTCGCCCATTTCCTCCTCCAGTTTAGCCTGGTCGACAACAGCCTGCCGCGCCTCGTACATCACCTCATCGATCTCTTCGTAGACTTTATCGACCACCGGGCCAAGCGTCGTCCAGTCAAAACCAACGTTGGCGCAACGTTTCTGGATTTTTTGCGCACGCATTAAAGCCGGTAAACTACGAGGAATATCATCCAGCGCCGAATGCTGTGCTTTCTGCGCGCGCTCTTCAGTTTTGATTTGCTCCCAACGGGCGAGCACTTCACTACTATTTTCGGCAGAACTGTCAGCAAAAACATGCGGATGGCGACGCTCTAATTTATCGCTGATCGCAGCACAAATATCATTAAAGTCAAAGCGCCCTTCTTCCTGGGCCATTTGCGCGTAAAACACCACCTGGAACAACAGATCGCCGAGCTCACCGCGCAGATCGTCAAAGTCTTCGCGGGCAATGGCATCCAGCACTTCGTAGGTTTCTTCAAGTGTGTAAGGTGCTATAGAAGCAAATGTCTGCTCTTTATCCCACGGGCAGCCGTTTTCCGGATCGCGCAGGCGCTGCATGATAGTGAGCAAACGGTCGATTTGATTCATTAGAATGTCCTGAAAATTGCGGGTCTGTCAGGTGGAAACCTGTGACCAGAATAGAAGTGAGTTAGTAACACTACCCAATCAGCACGTTAATTTTGGCTTTAATGAGTTGTAATTCCTCTGGGGCAACCGTTCCTTTCTTCGTTACTCCTCTTGCCCGCCAGGCGATACTTTTTACCTGATCAGCTAACGCTACGCCATCACGTTCCTGACCGGATAGAACAACTTCGAACGGATATCCTTTTGATTGCGTTGTACAAGGAACACACAGACACATACCTGTTTTGTTGTTGTACATGAACGGACTCAGGACAACAGCCGGATGATGTCCGGCTTGCTCGCTACCTTTTGTCGGGTCAAAATCAACCCAAATCAGATCGCCCGTATCGGGTACGTATCGGCTTACCATTACCAGACTTCCTTATCTTTCGGCTCCCCCCAGTCGATATTCTCGTGGAGGTTTTCCGGCGTGATGTCGTTGACCAGTTCAGCAAGCGTAAATACGGGCTCTTTACGCACTGGCTCAATAATTAATTTGCCATCCACCAGGTCAATCTTCACTTCATCATCAATATTCAGATTGAGCGCCTGCATTAACGTAGCCGGGATCCGCACCGCCGGTGAATTTCCCCAACGCTTTACGCTACTGTGGATCATAACCCTTTCCTCAAACCGCTATCATATGTAGATACAGTATATATCAATCTACATTGTAGATACGAGCAAATTTCGGCCTAACTCCCGTGAAGTCGACGCGCGTCGATAACATCCGGCACCTGGTTGAGTTTACCCAGCACGCGGCCCAGCACTTGCAGGTTATAAATCTCAATGGTCATGTCGATGGTTGCCAGTTGCTGTTTGGTGTCGCTACGGCTGGCAACGCCAAGCACGTTCACTTTCTCATTGGCGAGAATGGTCGTGATATCACGTAACAACCCACTACGATCATTAGCCAGCACGCGGACCACCAGCGAATATCCGGCGGAGTAGCTCTCGCCCCATACAGCATCAACAATGCGTTCTGGCGCATGGGAGCGCAGTTCCGCCAGTTGTTCGCAATCGGCGCGGTGTACTGAAATACCGCGCCCCTGGGTAATGAAGCCGACAATCTCATCTCCAGGAATCGGCTGGCAGCAACGCGCGATGTGGTGCATCAGGTTGCCAACACCCTCAACCACCACGCGACCGTTATCTTTACTGCGGTTTTGCGGCGTGTAGCTTTTTTGCTGAAGCTGTTTCAGCGCGGCGGCGTCCTGCTCTTCGGCACTCGGCTTATTAAATTGCGATTGCAGGAAATTCACCATCTGATTGAGCCGGATATCCCCGCCCCCAATCGCCGCCAGCAACTCGTCGACATCATTGAAGTTGTAACGCGGCAGCAGGTGTTTTTCTGCTTCTTTCAGGCTGATCCCAAGATGTTCCAACTCGTCATCAAGGATTTGTCGTCCAGCCAGAATGTTTTTGTCACGATCCTGTTTACGGAACCAGGCATGAATTTTCGAACGCCCACGGCTGGTTGTGACATAGCCCAGGTTTGGGTTTAACCAGTCACGGCTGGGATTGGGCTGTTTCTGGGTGATAATTTCAATCTGGTCACCCATCTGTAACTGGTAGGTGAATGGCACAATCCGCCCGCCAATTTTTGCCCCGATGCAGCGGTGTCCGACATCGCTGTGGATGTGATAAGCGAAGTCCAGCGGCGTTGATCCCGCAGGTAAATCAACAACATCCCCTTTCGGCGTAAAGACGTATACCCGGTCGTCAAACACCTGACTGCGTACTTCGTCGAGCATTTCACCGGAGTCGGCCATCTCTTCCTGCCACGCAATCAGTTTACGCAGCCAGGCAATCCGGTCTTCATGTCCCGAACGTGCGCCGCCAGCTACCGCGCCTTCTTTGTATTTCCAGTGCGCAGCAACGCCCAGTTCTGCATCTTCATGCATCTGTTTAGTGCGGATTTGGATCTCAACGGTTTTGCCACCCGGCCCCAGTACCACAGTATGAATAGACTGATAGCCGTTTGGTTTCGGATTTGCGACGTAATCATCAAATTCATCCGGCAAGTGGCGATAGTGAGTGTGCACTATCCCCAGCGCGGCGTAGCAGTCTTGTAAACGCTCGGCAACAATACGTACTGCACGGACATCAAACAGCTCATCGAAGGCGAGGTTCTTTTTCTGCATTTTGCGCCAGATGCTGTAGATGTGTTTCGGACGACCATACACTTCAGCTTTAACGCCTTCAGCTTTCATCTCAGCGCGCAGATGACCGACAAACTCTTCGATATAGTGTTCGCGGTCGAGACGGCGTTCATGCAGCAATTTGGCGATGCGCTTGTATTCGGTCGGGTGGAGATAACGGAAGCAGTAATCTTCCAGTTCCCATTTCAGTTGCCCGATCCCGAGACGGTTCGCCAGCGGCGCGTAGATATTGGTGCACTCTTTTGCTGCAAGTACGCGTTCATCTTCTGGCGCGTCTTTCACTTCGCGCAGATGGGCAATTCGCTCCGCCAGTTTGATGACCACGCAACGGAAGTCATCGACCATCGCCAGCAACATCCGGCGAACATTATCGACCTGCTCGGAGGAAACAGAATCGGTGTGTGTGGCTTTAAGCTGGCGGATTGCCGCCATATCGCGCACACCGTGAATAAGATTAACGACCGACTTACCGACGCTCTCGCGCAGTACGTCTTCGCTGACTACGTTGGCATCGGCCAGAGGGAACAGTAGTGCCGCCCGCAGCGTGTCAATGTCCATACTTAATGTCGAGAGGATCTCCACCATCTCGACACCACGCCACAACAGCAAACTGGCATCCGGATGCCCCTGCGTCTGCTGCAGACAATACGCCCAGGTTTCGGCTAAGCACTCACACGACTTCTGGCTGGCAATCCCCAGACTTGCGATCCATTTGTCCGGATCAAATTCACCAGCCTTATTGATATGTGCACTTCTTACCGCAACCATTGTCCTCTCCTTTAGGGACCTGACCTGCCGAAATCAGCAAATCGTAACTATTTAACGCGCGAAAAAAGCACCATCGATTCCAGATGCCCCGTGTGTGGGAACATATCCAGCATCGCCAGTCGCGCAATGGTATATCCTGCTTTTAATAACGCCTCGCTATCCCGAGCCAGCGTCGCAGGGTTACAGGATACATAAACTATACGAATGGGTTCCAGTTTTATAATTTGCTGCATGACGCCAGCAGCACCTGCTCGCGCCGGGTCCAGCAACACTTTGTCAAAGCCGTTTTTAGCCCACGGCTGCTTTGTGACATCATCTTCAAGATTTTCATGATAAAACGTCACATTTTGTAAACCATTAAGTCGCGCATTTTCCTGACCTTTCTCCACCAGCGCAGCAACACCTTCTACCCCTACGACGCTAGCCGCTCGTGTCGCTAATGGCAGTGTGAAATTGCCCATACCGCAGAACAGATCAAGCACGCTGTCTTCAGCCTGCACATCCAACCACTCCAGCGCGCGCGCCACCATTTTCTGGTTCACACCCGCGTTGACCTGAATAAAATCACGCGGGCTAAAAGTTAAACGCAACCCATTTGAGTCATACCAGGGCATCTCGCCAGAGACGGTTTCGAGTATCTCACTATCGGGGGCGAGAAACAGATCCAGGCCTTCAGAATGCGAAAAGCGTTCCAGTTTTTCACGATCAGCCGAACTTAGCGGTGCGGTATGGCGTAAAATCATCAGCGTGCCGCTGGTTGCCTGCACCAGTTCAACGTGACCAAGATGGCGCATGGCTTGTAAGCTGCCCAGGCATGCCCTGACTTTGGGCAGCAATGCTTCAAGTTGGGGCGCTAAAATGGGGCATTGCTTAACATCGACAATGTCACTGGAACCCGCTTTGCGAAATCCCATCTGTAATTGTTGTTTTTTCGGCTGATAGTTCAGGCTTAAGCGCGCGCGGCGACGGTATCCCCAGGGAACATCGGCGATCACTTCAGAGACGTCATGCTTCATTAACCGGGCGAGCGCCGCACTTTTGCTTCGCTGCTGTAGTTCGATGCTGGCGTGTTGTTGCTGACAGCCGCCGCATACGCCAAAATGAGGGCAGCGTGGCGTTTCGCGTTCCGGGCTGTCGCTTAACCTGCGAACGACTTTAGCGCGAGAATACTGTTTTTTATCTTCAGTAACAGTGACTTCCGCATCTTCCTGCGGCAATAGCCCGGGGATAAATAACGCTTTTCCGTTATGTCGTGCCACGCCCTGACCAAAAGAGTCGAGGTCGTTGACTGAAACGGTTATGATCTGACGCGTCGTCACGCGTCGTTTTGCAGAGTAGAATTGCGCCATTGGCGAGACTTTCTCAATTTAACAGTGTGACCTTAATTGTCCCATAACGGAACTCCATGACCAACTACAGCCTGCGCGCACGCATGATGATTCTGATCCTGGCGCCGACCGTCCTTATTGGTTTATTGCTCAGTATCTTTTTCGTCGTGCATCGCTATAACGACTTGCAGCGTCAACTGGAAGATGCCGGTGCCAGCATTATTGAGCCGCTTGCAGTTTCTACTGAATATGGCATGAGCCTGCAAAATCGCGAATCTATCGGTCAGTTGATAAGCGTTTTGCATCGTCGCCATTCTGATATTGTTCGCGCCATTTCAGTTTACGATGAAAATAACCGACTCTTTGTCACTTCCAATTTTCATCTCGACCCTTCAGCAATGCAGCTCGGTAGTAACGTGCCATTTCCGCGCCAGCTCACTGTCACACGTGATGGCGATATTATGATTTTGCGTACGCCGATTATCTCCGAGAGTTATTCTCCCGACGAATCGCCCATTAGCGATGCCAAAAATAGTCAGAATATGCTGGGATATATTGCCCTTGAGCTGGACCTTAAATCGGTGCGCTTACAGCAATATAAAGAGATTTTTATTTCCAGCGTGATGATGCTGTTTTGTATTGGTATTGCGCTTATTTTTGGCTGGCGACTCATGCGCGATGTAACCGGCCCGATTCGCAACATGGTGAATACTGTCGACCGCATCCGCCGAGGACAACTCGACAGCCGGGTGGAAGGATTTATGCTCGGCGAGTTGGATATGCTGAAAAACGGCATTAACTCGATGGCAATGTCTCTGGCGGCTTATCACGAAGAGATGCAGCACAATATCGACCAGGCGACATCAGATCTGCGTGAAACGCTGGAGCAGATGGAAATTCAGAACGTTGAGTTGGACCTGGCGAAAAAGCGCGCCCAGGAAGCTGCGCGTATTAAGTCCGAGTTTCTGGCGAATATGTCACATGAGCTGCGTACACCGCTGAATGGAGTTATTGGCTTTACCCGCCTGACGCTGAAAACAGAATTAACGCCAACGCAGCGCGATCACCTGAACACGATTGAACGCTCGGCAAATAATTTGCTGGCAATTATTAATGATGTTCTCGACTTCTCGAAACTGGAAGCGGGCAAGCTGATCCTGGAAAGTATTCCGTTCCCGCTGCGCAGCACGCTGGATGAAGTGGTTACTCTTCTGGCGCATTCTTCTCACGATAAAGGGCTGGAATTGACGCTCAATATTAAGAGCGACGTGCCAGATAACGTGATAGGCGATCCGCTGCGCTTACAGCAAATCATCACTAACCTGGTGGGGAATGCGATTAAATTCACCGAGAATGGCAACATCGATATTCTGGTGGAAAAACGAGCGCTGAGTAATACCAAAGTTCAGATTGAAGTGCAGATCCGCGATACCGGTATTGGTATTCCTGAACGCGATCAATCGCGCCTGTTCCAGGCCTTCAGGCAGGCAGATGCCAGTATTTCACGCCGTCATGGCGGCACCGGGCTGGGGCTGGTAATTACGCAAAAACTGGTTAATGAGATGGGCGGAGATATCTCGTTCCATAGCCAGCCGAATCGTGGCTCAACCTTCTGGTTCCATATTAATCTCGATCTGAACCCGAATATTATTATTGAAGGACCATCCACCCAGTGCCTCACAGGCAAACGCCTGGCTTATGTCGAACCGAACTCGGCAGCCGCGCAGTGCACGCTGGATATTTTAAGCGAAACACCGCTTGAGGTGGTCTACAGCCCAAGCTTCTCGGCCCTCCCTCCCGCGCATTACGACATGATGTTGTTAGGGATTGCGGTGACTTTCCGCGAACCGCTAACGATGCAACATGAGCGGTTAGCGAAAGCAGTGTCGATGACCGATTTTCTGATGCTCGCCCTTCCGTGCCATGCACAGGTCAATGCCGAAAAACTCAAGCAAGATGGTATCGGCGCGTGTCTGCTGAAACCCCTGACGCCTACACGTCTGTTGCCTGTACTGACCGAGTTTTGTCATCAAACACAAAATACGCTGCTGCCTGTCACCGACGAAAGTAAGCTGGTAATGACGGTTATGGCTGTTGATGATAACCCAGCAAACTTGAAACTTATCGGCGCATTGCTGGAAGACATGGTTCAGCATGTGGAGTTGTGCGATAGCGGACATCAGGCGGTTGAACGAGCAAAACAGATGCCGTTCGATTTAATCTTAATGGATATTCAAATGCCGGACATGGACGGCATTCGTGCATGCGAACTTATCCACCAGCTTCCGCACCAGCAACAAACGCCAGTCATCGCGGTGACTGCACATGCGATGGCTGGGCAAAAAGAGAAATTACTTGGCGCGGGGATGAGCGATTATCTGGCGAAACCGATTGAAGAAGAGCGATTGCATAATTTGCTGCTGCGCTACAAACCCGGCAGCGGCATTTCTTCCCGCGTTGTGACGCCAGAAGTGAACGAAATTGTGGTGAACCAGAATGCGACTCTGGACTGGCAACTGGCGCTACGCCAGGCCGCTGGCAAAACCGATCTGGCCCGCGATATGCTGCAAATGTTGCTCGATTTCCTGCCAGAAGTTCGCAACAAAGTTGAGGAACAACTGGTTGGGGAAAATCCGGAAGGCCTGGTTGATTTGATTCATAAACTGCATGGCAGTTGCGGCTATAGCGGTGTGCCGCGTATGAAGAATCTCTGTCAACTTATCGAACAACAGCTACGAAGCGGTACTAAAGAAGAAGATTTGGAGCCGGAGCTACTGGAATTGTTGGACGAGATGGATAATGTGGCACGCGAAGCCAGTAAAATTCTTGGGTAATGGACGTCTTGTCGAGTAGCAATCGGCTTTTTATGAAGCTGGTTTCAGATTGGTGACAAAGTGCCTGTGTTTATGCCGGATGCGGCGTTAACGCCTTATCCGGCATACAAAACCAATTAAATTCAATGAATAAAAAAATGATGTAGACCTGATACGTAGCGCAACAGGCAATTTTGCGTTTGGCATCAGTCTCAAACCGGCTCCTGACAGAGCCGGTTTTTGTTTTCTGTCTTAACGCACCATGCACGGACGCTTGTTATCGAACGTCCAGCCAGGAATCAGGTACTGCATCCCCATCGCATCATCACGCGCGCCAAGCCCGTATTTCTGATACAGCTCGTGGGCTTTCATCACCTGATCCATATCGATTTCCACACCCAGCCCCGGTTTTTCCGGTACCTGAACCAGACCGCCTTTGATCTCAAAAGGCTCTTTGGTCAGGCGCTGATTACCTTCCTGCCAGATCCAGTGCGTATCAATCGCGGTGATTTTACCCGGTGCAGCTGCGGCAACATGGGTAAACATCGCCAGGGAAATATCGAAGTGGTTGTTAGAGTGTGATCCCCAGGTCAGGCCAAATTCATGGCACATTTGCGCCACACGTACCGAACCCTGCATCGTCCAGAAATGCGGGTCCGCCAGCGGGATATCAACGGATTGTAACGAGAGCGTATGGCCCATCTGCCGCCAGTCGGTGGCGATCATATTGGTTGCAGTCGGCAGCCCAGTTGCGCGACGGAACTCTGCCATCACCTCACGCCCGGAGAAACCTTGCTCCGCACCACACGGATCTTCGGCATAAGCCAACGAACCTTTCAGGTATTTACCAATTTTAATCGCTTCGTTCAGCGACCAGGCACCGTTAGGATCGAGCGTAATACGCGCCTGCGGGAAGCGTTGCGCCAGTGCCACAATAGATTCGGCTTCTTCTTCCCCGGCCAGTACACCGCCCTTCAGTTTGAAATCGTTGAAGCCATATTTTTCATACGCCGCTTCCGCCAGGCGCACCACCGCATCCGGCGTCATCGCTTCTTCGTGACGAAGACGATACCAGTCGCATTTGTCATCCGGCTGGCTTTGATACGGTAACGGTGTGGCTTTGCGATTGCCGACGAAGAACAGATAACCCAGCATTTCGACTTCGCTACGCTGTTGACCATCGCCCAGCAGGGATGCCACGTTAACCCCAAGGTGTTGCCCAAGCAGATCCAGCATTGCCGCTTCTATCCCGGTTACCACGTGGATAGTGGTACGCAGATCAAAAGTCTGTAAACCGCGCCCGCCAGAATCACGATCGGCAAAAGTATTACGCACCAGCGTCAGAACGTTTTTGTATTCACCCAGCGTTTTACCCACCACCAGCGGAGTCGCATCTTCCAGCGTTTTACGGATTTTCTCGCCGCCGGGAATTTCCCCTACGCCGGTGTGACCAGAATTATCTTTGATGATCACAATATTACGCGTGAAGAACGGTGCGTGTGCGCCACTCAGATTCATCAGCATACTGTCATGACCCGCCACCGGGATAACCTGCATTTCAGTAACAACAGGCGTCGTAAATTGAGAATTCATATTTATATCCTTATTCAAAATCAATGACGGCCGAAAACGGGACGTTTACGGTCAAAGGTCCAGCCGGGGATCAGGTACTGCATCGGGCCTGCGTCGTTACGCGCGCCGCCAGGCAGACGTTTATAGGCCTCATGTGCCTTTTGTACCTGTTCCCAGTCCAGTTCCACGCCCAGGCCGGGCGCATCAGGAACGACAATTTTTCCGTTTTTAATCTCCAGCGGATTTTTGGTCAGGCGACAATCGCCCTCCTGCCAAATCCAGTGGGTATCGATAGCGGTGGGATTACCCGGTGCCGCCGCGCCCACATGGGTAAACATCGCCAGAGAGATATCGAAGTGGTTGTTGGAATGACAGCCCCAGGTCAGCCCCCAGTCGTCGCAAAGCTGCGCCACGCGGACTGCACCGAAAAGCGTCCAGAAGTGCGGATCGGCAAGTGGAATATCTACCGCGTTGAGCATTACCGCATGACCCATTTCGCGCCAGTTGGTGGCGATCATGTTAGTCGCGACGGGCAAACCGGTCGCCCGCCGAAACTCCGCCATCACTTCACGACCGGAGAAACCCTGTTCTGCGCCGCATGGATCTTCGGCATAGGTAAGAACATCATTCAGCCCTTTGCATAGAGAAATGGCTTCATCAAGTAGCCAGGCACCGTTGGGATCAACGGTAATCCGCGCATCAGGGAAGCGTTTCTTCAATGCACGAACAGTGTCGATTTCTTGCTCGCCAGGTAATACGCCACCTTTGAGTTTGAAATCTTTAAAGCCATAGCGATCCTGTGAGGCTTCTGCCAGACGCACAACGGCTTCGCTGTTCATCGCTTTCTGGTGACGCAACTGATACCACTCATGGTTACCTGGTGTACTGTCCAGATAAGCAAGATCGGTTTTAGTCCGATCACCGATATAAAACAGATAACCGAGGACGGTAATAGCATCGCGTTGCTTGCCTGGGCCAAGCAGTTCACAGACCGGAACATTCAGCGCCTTACCTAGCAGGTCAAGCAAGGCGGCTTCCAGCGCCGCCACGGCGTTAACGCGCAATTCAAAGGTCCAGGCACCTTTGCCGAAGGTATCAAAATCGGCGGCCTGATTACCTTTATGCACCTGCTGGACCACTTTATTCAGTCGCGCGACTTCCTGGCCCAGCACCATCGGAATAGCATCGACCAGTGTTTGATAAATCACCTCTCCGCCCGGCGCTTCACCAATGCCGGTATTTCCGGCATTATCGGTGAGTACCACAATGTTGCGGGTGAAATATGCGTTATGTGCACCACCAATATTGAGCAACATGCTGTCATGTCCGGCGACCGGAATGACTTTCATATCAGTAATGACTGGACTGGATTGTGTCGTCATCTTATTGCCCCGCGACAGGTTTCAGCTCGATACGCTTAATATCGCCCACCAGCACCAGGTAGCTCAGCACCGCGATTAAGGCATGAACCCCGACATAAATCAGCGCACCATTAAAGGAGCCAGTCGTGCCAACGATATAACCAATTGCGATTGGCGTGACGATACCGGAAATGTTACCGAACATATTGAACAGGCCGCCGGAAAGACCGCTAATCTCTTTCGGCGCAGTATCTGCCATTACCGCCCAACCCAGCGCCCCGATGCCTTTACCGAAGAAGGCCAACGCCATGAAACCGATGATCATCCACTCAACATCGACGTAGTTACAGAACACCATCACCATCGACAGCAACATGCCCATCACGATCGGTGTTTTACGCGCAATGTTCAGCGAGCCCGTGCGGCGCATCAGCCAGTCGGAAATAATCCCCCCCAGCACGCCGCCGATAAAACCGCAAACAGCAGGAACGGAAGCCACAAAGCCCGCTTTCAGAATCGACATCCCGCGCGCCTGCACCAGATAAACCGGGAACCAGGTAATAAAGAAGTAAGTCAGGGCGTTGATACAATACTGACCGATATAAACACCGATCATCATCCGCGAACCGAGCAGCTGTTTGATCTGCCCCCACTTCACGCTGAACGGCACTTTAACTTTGGTGTTTTGCTGATCCATATTGATCAGCGCGCCGCCAGCGGCGATGTACTCCAGCTCTTTCTGATTTACGCCCGGATGTTGATTTGGCTCGTGGATGACTTTCAGCCAGAAAAAACTGATGACAATGCCCAGACCGCCCATAAAGAAGAAGACGTGTGACCAACCCACTTCATGAGTCAGCCAGCCCATAATCGGCGCGAAGATCACCGTTGCGAAGTATTGGGCGGAGTTAAAAATCGACACCGCCGTTCCCCTTTCCTGCGCCGGGAACCAGGCTGCCACGATTCGGCTGTTGCCGGGAAAAGAAGGTGCTTCGGCAAGCCCTACCAGGAAGCGGAGAGTAAACAAGGCAACGATAATGCCGAATCCACTAAAGATATCGACGAAACCTTGCAGCAAGGTAAACATCGACCAGATAAAGATTGACCAGAAGTAGACGCGTTTTGAACCAAAGCGATCCAGCAACCAGCCGCCAGGGATCTGCCCAATAACATAAGCCCATGAGAAAGCAGAGAACACATAGCCCATACCCACTGGATCAAGGCCGATATCTTTGGCCATTTCCGAACCGGCGATCGAGAGCGTAGCGCGATCGCCGTAGTTGAAAGATGTGACGATAAACAGCATCACCACTATCCAGTAACGAGCATTCGTGCGTTTTTCCACACTGCTCGCAGCCTGACTTAAAGAACTCATTGTTGCACTCCTGAAAATTCGCGTTAGCCACGCTCACTCTGGACTGCGACATCGCCAGGAAATCAGAGGTGACGTAGGGTGTTTTTGCCGTTTTTATAGGTCGTTCGCCGAATGCGGCGCGTGTTTATATCTGGCAATAGCAGTATAAAAAGCGCGCCATAGCGGCTCACCGTGCAACAACACAACATTAATGCGTTCAATGAGGCTCGATTTTGGCATTAGCCCTGGACGGTGGAATCCACTTCACGGAAATGAAAACAAGAACAAGAAAGGAAGGGTTAAATCGGAGAAATAAAGAAGAGTATGAAATGGATCGCTTGACTCCAGGCAAACGCCAGTAAAAATCCGCGCTAAGAAGCAGTTTTTACAGGCATTTGCCTGAAAAGATTCGATTCAGCACCGCTAAAACGGTATTTTGCCGATCGCTGAACAAATCAGGGCAACAGCGTCCCCCACTGTTCAACCCACGGATTGGATTCCGTTTCTGGTTCCGGGTTTTCACTGGCATCGATCAGCAGCATTTCCCCTACCCGCTGCGCGCTCTGTTCCTGTAACAAAGCATCAAACTGTTTGCCACCGTTGCAGAAATTCACATAACTACTGTCGCCGAGCGCAATCACGCCGTAGCGCAGGTTCGGCTGGAAACCGAGGTTATCCTTTATGCCCAGAAAGAGCGGCACAATGCTGTCAGGAAGGTCGCCCTGCCCGGTCGTGGACGTAACTACCAGAACATACTTGTCCTGATAGGGTAACCAGTCGCTTAATTCTGGGTCTTCAAACACCGTTGCTTTGTGGCCCTGTGCGGTCAGAATCGCTTCCGCTTCTTCGGCCACTAGCAGTGAATTCCCGTACATGGTGCCTACAAAAATACCAATTTCCGCCATACCGTTTTCTCCCTGGATTAGGAACTTATCTCATCATCCTGACCCGATGGCGCGCTGAACTCAACCCTTTCATTTTCAGGAAGCAGACCGCGCCAGCCAAATTGTGATAATGCCTGCATCCAGGTGTCGTCCAGACCGGCGTGGATAGTCAGCGGCTCGCCAGTAAAAGGATGCGTCAATGACAACTTGCTGGCGTGCAACATCAACCGCTGGAGGCCAAAATGTTCAGCCGCGCTGCGATTCTGGCGCAAATCGCCATGTTTGCTGTCGCCAATAATCGGATGGCGCAAATGGGCGAGATGGCGACGAAGCTGATGTTTGCGTCCGGTTTTCGGCTCCAGTTCCACCAGACCGTAGCGTGTCGTCGGGTAACGCCCGGTCGCGACTGGCATTTCAACCGTCGCCAGACCGCGATAATGCGTCACTGCTGGCTGCGGGCCTTTATCTTCGCGGGCATACTTATCGGCGATTTTATCCAGTTCTTCCACCAGCGGATAATCCAGCACCGCTTCTTCCATCAGCCAGCCACGCACAATCGCATGGTAACGTTTCTGGATTTGGTGCTGTTCAAACTGTTGCGCTAACAGCCGTCCGGCCTCGCTGGATAATCCCATCAGCAATACGCCGGAAGTCGGTCGGTCCAGCCGATGCGCGGTAAACACGTGCTGACCAATCTGGTCACGTACGGTTTGCATGACCACCACTTTTTCGTCGCGATCCAGCCAGCTGCGGTGAACCAGCCAGCCAGACGGTTTGTTAACCGCAACCAGCCATTCATCCTGGTAGAGTATTTCCAGCATCAGTTTGTATCATCCGCAAAAAGCGCATCCAGTTTTTCCAGCTCCGCCAGAATAAGCGTGCGCTGGGGGTGGTCCGTCGCCAGCGCCATTTCATAATACGGCGCCACGGCGAAAGCCCCTGGCAATGGCTGATTATTATCTAAGAGATCGTGCATTCGTGGGATCAGTACCCATTGCAACCACTCCAGTGGCTCCATCGTATCCATAAAGAAAGGCTGGGTACTGTTAAATTGATGCGGCTGCGGTTCATCGCTCCGCCAGTGCTGATGTTCACGCAGTAATGTTTCAAGTGCCTGCAACTGAAGACGAACGCGGTCATGAGTGGTCATAAAACAACCTCAAGAAGAAAAAACTGCCGCGAAGGATAGCAGGAATAAAAAAAGGGAGCACTGTATTAACAGTGCTCCCGGTTCGTTTCGCAGCATTCCAGCTACTTTTGTTGCTCCCTGCTCATCCTTGACAACTTTTCCTGTGGCCTTGCGACCAATCGTTCATCCTGAACTAATGCTTCCTGCTCACACCACCCCGATGTGATACTTCATCCTGAAGTGTCCCTGGCCTTCCTGACCCACCGAATCATCCTGATCGGTTCTCATTCTCCGTCCTGGAGGTGTCCTTTAACGCATCCAGCGTTTTCCTCTTCGCTTCATCCAGAAGCCTTTCCCTGAAACACCATCCTGGCGTGTCCTTTAGAAGTGTCATCATCCTGATGTTCACTTCGTTGTCTGACTCCCTGTCGACGAAGATAGAATCGTCTTTTTCACTGAGTCTTACAAGGCGCTTACAGATAATGCCTTAAGGAAAATTTCATATGAAAGTTAAGGATATTAAGTCAACACATTGATTTAAAATAGAAATATGATTCTTATCTTTTTAAGTATTCACTTATTTCCTGGCGATCTCCTACAGGGTCTGTAAGAGATCTCTCACAACCAGACGGGGTAATTGGATTACAGAAGAGGCTTAAGCTGCATAAGGAATTCCGCAAGATTTGAGGCTAAATGGGTACGATTCCGCGTACCCAGCGTCTCTTTGCATACTTCACCAGAGAGATTACACACTGAAATCACTTCCAGCTCTTCTTCCAGTGTGGCGATAAATAACGTGGGGGGCAGTTTCAGACGTTTCTGGGTAACCAGATGTCCAATCAGGTTTTCCTGCACCCGGCGGAAGTCGTCTTCGCTCCAGGTTTGCAGTAATGTCAGTTTGATATCGCCAAACTGCGCATGCATATCCCCGGCAAGCTGGGTCGTATAGAAGGTATGAATTGCGGGTTGTATCACAATATCAAACGCACGCTCAACCGCGTTTACATTTTGCTCACCGCTAAACGGCTGCGGTTGCCAGAACACAGCATCATTAGTGGTTGAAATAATGCACGGTGAAGGAACGCCATACAGCTCCTCGCTTAACGGCCAACTATTGTGCTGTTCGTGCCAGGCATCGCAGTAACGCGTGGTAAAATCTCTCAAGGCTTGTGCGGTCAATTCGTCCACTAATTTCTCTCTTCACTTAAACCAGATACACTTGTCGTTTAGTTTATCTGGTTTATGACGGTGAAACATGTCTTCTTATGCAAACCATCAGGCACTTGCGGGCCTGACTCTTGGAAAATCAACCGATTACCGGGATACCTATGACGCCAGCCTGCTACAAGGCGTTCCACGTAGTTTGAATCGCGATCCGCTGGGCCTGAAAGCAGATAATCTGCCTTTCCACGGTACGGATATCTGGACGCTATATGAACTCTCCTGGCTGAATGCGAAAGGTTTGCCGCAGGTTGCCGTGGGTCATGTTGAACTTGATTACACCAGCGTAAATCTCATTGAGTCGAAGAGTTTTAAGCTCTATCTCAACAGCTTTAACCAGACACGCTTTAACAATTGGGAGGAAGTGCGCCAGACGCTGGAGCGCGACTTAAGCACTTGCGCCCAGGGTAACGTTAGCGTGGCGTTATATCGTCTTGATGAACTGGAAGGTCAGCCGGTGGGGCATTTCAATGGCACCTGCATTGATGACCAGGATATCGCTATCGATAACTATGAATTCACCACTGACTATCTTGAGAATGCCACCAGCGGCGAGAAAGTGGTGGAAGAAACACTCGTTAGCCACCTGCTGAAATCAAACTGCCTGATTACTCATCAACCAGACTGGGGATCTATCCAGATTCAGTATCGTGGACGCAAGATTGACAGGGAAAAACTGCTGCGTTATCTGGTTTCTTTCCGTCATCATAACGAGTTCCATGAACAGTGCGTAGAGCGCATTTTTAATGACCTGTTACGCTTCTGCCAGCCAGAGAAATTAAGCGTTTACGCACGTTATACCCGTCGTGGCGGTCTGGACATTAACCCATGGCGCAGTAACTGTGATTTTGTCCCATCGACAACCCGTCTGGCACGGCAATAAAATTTTTCTCAATTTTGCGTGCTGGATTCACGCATAAGGTTGTGAAAGGTCATCAGGCAGGGCTATTGTAATCAAAGGGAATGACGATAATCGTCCCATAAGGAGTTTTTCTTGATTACACATATTAGCCCGCTTGGCTCCATGGATATGTTGTCGCAGTTGGAAGTGGACATGCTTAAACGCACCGCCAGCAGCGACCTCTATCAACTATTTCGCAACTGTTCACTCGCTGTTCTGAACTCCGGTAGCCTCACCGATAACAGCAAAGAATTGCTGTCCCGTTTTGAAAATTTCGACATTAACGTGCTACGCCGTGAACGCGGCGTTAAGTTAGAACTGATCAATCCCCCGGAAGAAGCTTTTGTCGATGGGCGTATAATTCGCGCCTTGCAGGCCAACTTGTTCGCTGTCCTGCGCGACATTCTCTTCGTCTATGGGCAAATCCATAACACCGTTCGTTTTCCAAATCTGAATCTCGACAACTCTGTTCACATTACCAACCTGGTTTTTTCTATCTTGCGCAATGCTCGCGCGCTGCACGTGGGCGAAGCGCCCAATATGGTGGTGTGCTGGGGTGGTCACTCCATCAACGAAAACGAGTATTTGTATGCCCGTCGCGTTGGTAATCAGTTGGGGCTGCGTGAGTTGAATATCTGCACTGGCTGTGGTCCAGGCGCGATGGAAGCACCGATGAAAGGCGCGGCGGTCGGACACGCCCAACAGCGTTACAAAGACAGCCGTTTTATTGGTATGACTGAACCATCGATTATCGCTGCTGAACCGCCTAACCCGCTGGTTAACGAACTGATCATCATGCCGGATATCGAAAAACGTCTGGAAGCGTTTGTCCGTATCGCCCACGGCATCATTATCTTCCCAGGCGGTGTGGGTACAGCGGAAGAGCTACTGTATTTGCTGGGAATTTTAATGAATCCGGCCAACAAAGATCAGGTCTTGCCATTGATCCTCACCGGCCCGAAAGAGAGTGCTGATTACTTCCGCGTACTGGACGAGTTTGTCGTGCATACGTTGGGAGAAAACGCGCGCCGCCATTATCGCATCATCATTGATGACGCTGCAGAAGTAGCCCGTCAGATGAAAAAAGCGATGGCGCAGGTGAAAGAAAACCGTCGCGATACGGGCGATGCCTACAGCTTTAACTGGTCAATGCGTATTACGCCAGATTTGCAAATGCCGTTTGAGCCGTCTCACGAGAATATGGCTAATCTGAAGCTTTACCCGGATCAGCCCGTTGAAGTGCTGGCTGCCGACCTGCGCCGTGCATTTTCTGGCATTGTGGCGGGGAACGTAAAAGAAGTCGGCATTCGCGCCATTGAAGAGTTTGGGCCATACAAAATCAACGGTGATAAAGAGATCATGCGCCGTATGGACGACCTGCTTCAGGGGTTTGTTGCCCAACATCGTATGAAGTTACCAGGCTCTGCCTACATCCCTTGCTACGAAATCTGCACTTAATCCCCTTCCCCCGGTAACGTTTGTTGCCGGGTTTTTCTCTTTTTTGGTCGCTCACTAATCAATCTATTTCATTTGTTATATGAATGTTTCAGCGCGTCATCATGTCATTAATATCACCATCTGTAATATGTCATACAATTTATGTTGTAGCGCAAACGTTTCCCTTCATTTGAAGACCGCATTTTATCTCCGCAAAAAAGAAAATATTGCAATCATTAACTAAAAGTATTGATTTTTGCAGTTCAACCTACATATATTGCGCGCCCCGGAAGAGGTCAGATGTCGTTAATCTGCCAAATATTGCCCTTAAATTCTCTTTTACTTTTGATTTACAGAGTAAAGCGTTGGGATTATCTATCTTCCAAGTAGATTATTGTATTTGAGATCAAGATCACTGATAGATACATAACTTGTGTGTATCTTTCCGCCCTCAAATTATTACGGCGAAAAATGATTAAGCCATCGCCGATAGACAGATTTCATTTTTACGGCCAGGCACCTTCCCGGGCTGAACTGGCTAAAAGCTGAATTATTTGCATTCCTCCAGGAGAAATAGATGGAAACGACTCAAACCAGCACGATTGCGTCGAAAGACTCTCGCAGTGCCTGGCGCAAGACAGATACCATGTGGATGCTGGGCCTTTACGGCACGGCGATCGGCGCGGGCGTGCTGTTCCTGCCAATCAACGCCGGTGTTGGCGGTATGATCCCGCTGATCATCATGGCTATCCTTGCGTTCCCGATGACGTACTTTGCGCATCGTGGCCTGACTCGCTTCGTGCTGTCTGGTAAAAACCCAGGCGAAGACATCACCGAGGTAGTAGAAGAACACTTTGGTATTGGCGCAGGTAAACTGATTACCCTGCTCTACTTCTTCGCTATCTACCCGATTCTGCTGGTTTACAGCGTGGCAATCACCAACACGGTTGAAAGCTTCATGTCTCACCAGCTGGGTATGACACCGCCGCCGCGTGCGATTCTGTCACTGATCCTGATCGTGGGTATGATGACCATCGTTCGCTTCGGTGAGCAGATGATCGTTAAGGCGATGAGTATTCTGGTATTCCCGTTTGTTGGCGTACTGATGCTGCTGGCTCTGTACCTGATCCCGCAGTGGAACGGCGCAGCACTGGAAACTCTGTCTCTGGACACTGCATCTGCAACCGGAAACGGTCTGTGGATGACCCTGTGGCTGGCAATTCCGGTAATGGTGTTCTCGTTCAACCACTCTCCGATCATCTCTTCTTTCGCCGTTGCGAAGCGTGAAGAGTACGGCGATATGGCAGAACAGAAATGCTCGAAGATCCTGGCATTCGCTCACATCATGATGGTGCTGACCGTAATGTTCTTCGTATTCAGCTGCGTACTGAGCCTGACTCCGGCAGACCTGGCTGCGGCTAAAGAGCAGAACATCTCGATTCTGTCTTACCTGGCTAACCACTTTAACGCGCCGATCATCGCGTGGATGGCTCCGATTATCGCGATTATCGCTATCACCAAATCCTTCCTGGGCCACTACCTGGGCGCACGTGAAGGCTTCAACGGTATGGTGATCAAATCACTGCGTGGTAAAGGTAAGTCTATCGAAATCAACAAGCTGAACCGTATCACTGCACTGTTCATGCTGGTAACGACCTGGATTGTTGCCACCCTGAACCCGAGCATCCTGGGTATGATTGAAACCCTGGGCGGCCCAATCATCGCGATGATCCTGTTCCTGATGCCGATGTACGCCATTCAGAAAGTACCGGCAATGCGTAAGTACAGCGGTCACATCAGCAACGTATTCGTTGTCGTGATGGGTCTGATTGCAATCTCCGCAATCTTCTACTCTCTGTTCAGCTAATTCCTTTCGCGCCGCTTTCGGGCGGCGCTTCCTCCGTTTTAACGCGATGTATTTCCTATGATTAGCGTATTCGATATTTTCAAAATCGGCATTGGCCCTTCCAGTTCTCATACCGTTGGACCAATGAAAGCGGGTAAACAATTTACCGACGATCTGATTGCCCGTAACCTGCTTAAAGACGTGACCCGCGTGGTGGTTGACGTGTACGGCTCGCTCTCTCTGACCGGTAAAGGCCACCACACTGATATCGCCATTATTATGGGCCTGGCGGGTAACCTGCCGGATACCGTGGATATCGATTCCATCCCTGGTTTTATTCAGGATGTGAATACTCATGGTCGCCTGATGCTGGCAAACGGTCAGCACGAAGTCGAGTTTCCGGTTGATGAATGCATGAACTTCCATGCCGATAACCTTTCTCTGCATGAGAACGGCATGCGCATTACCGCGCTGGCGGGCGATAAAGTTGTTTACAGCCAGACGTATTACTCCATCGGCGGTGGCTTTATCGTTGATGAAGAGCATTTTGGCCAGCAGGATAGCGCACCGGTTGAAGTTCCATATCCGTACAGTTCTGCTGCCGATCTGCAAAAACATTGTCAGGAAACCGGGCTGTCACTCTCTGGTCTGATGATGAAAAACGAGCTGGCGCTGCACAGCAAAGAAGAGCTGGAACAGCACCTGGCGAACGTCTGGGAAGTGATGCGTGGCGGTATTGAACGCGGTATTTCCACCGAAGGTGTGCTGCCGGGCAAACTGCGTGTTCCACGTCGTGCCGCGGCACTGCGCCGGATGCTGGTCAGCCAGGATAAAACCACCACTGACCCGATGGCGGTTGTTGACTGGATCAACATGTTCGCACTGGCAGTGAACGAAGAGAACGCTGCGGGCGGTCGTGTGGTGACTGCGCCGACTAACGGTGCGTGCGGGATTATCCCGGCAGTGCTGGCGTACTACGACAAGTTTATCCGCGAAGTGAACGCTAACTCACTGGCTCGTTACCTGCTGGTAGCCAGCGCGATTGGTTCTCTTTATAAGATGAACGCGTCGATTTCTGGTGCCGAAGTGGGTTGCCAGGGTGAAGTTGGCGTGGCGTGCTCAATGGCGGCGGCGGGTCTGGCAGAACTGTTAGGCGCAAGCCCGGCGCAGGTGTGCATCGCGGCGGAAATCGCTATGGAGCATAACCTCGGCCTGACGTGTGACCCGGTTGCTGGACAGGTACAGGTACCGTGCATCGAGCGTAACGCCATTGCGGCAGTAAAAGCGGTGAACGCCGCGCGTATGGCACTGCGCCGTACCAGCGAACCGCGCGTCTGCCTCGATAAAGTTATCGAAACCATGTACGAAACAGGTAAAGACATGAACGCCAAGTACCGCGAAACCTCTCGCGGCGGCCTGGCGATGAAGATCGTTGCCTGCGATTAATCGCTCTCCAGAGGCCTCGTTTTGCGAGGCCTCACATTGTTGAGAATGTGCCTGTTGTTTATGTCGGATGCGGCGTAAATGCCTCATCCGACCTACAAAACAGCGCAAATTCAATAGATTGCGATTCTTTTGTAGGCATGATAAGCGTAGCGCATCAGGCAATTTGGCGTTGTCATCAATATCAGATCTCGTTTTGCGAGCCCTCTTCCTGTTTTCTCATCCAGTCGTAGCCTGTTCCGGTGACCAATGTTACCCTTATCGCCTGATCTTTAAGGGGGAATATTGTGGCTGTTCATTTGCTTATTGTCGATGCACTGAATCTTATTCGTCGCATTCATGCCGTGCAGGGTTCACCCTGCGTCGAAACCTGCCAGCACGCCCTTGATCAACTTATTATGCACAGCCAGCCAACTCATGCGGTTGCCGTATTCGATGATGAAAACCGCAGTAGCGGCTGGCGTCATCAGCGCCTGCCTGATTACAAAGCGGGTCGCCCGCCAATGCCGGAAGAGTTGCACAACGAAATGCCCGCGTTACGCGCCGCCTTTGAGCAACGCGGTGTCCCGTGCTGGTCAGCCAGCGGCAACGAAGCCGATGACTTAGCCGCCACGCTGGCGGTCAAAGTGACACAGGCCGGGCATCAGGCAACCATCGTTTCGACAGATAAAGGCTACTGTCAGCTACTTTCACCTACATTACGTATTCGCGATTACTTCCAGAAACGCTGGCTGGATGCACCGTTTATCGATAAAGAATTTGGCGTTCAACCGCAGCAATTACCCGATTACTGGGGGCTGGCGGGGATCAGCAGTTCAAAGGTGCCAGGCGTTGCGGGAATTGGGCCAAAAAGCGCCACGCAGCTGCTGGTCGAGTTTCAGAGTCTGGAAGGGATCTATGAAAATCTGGATGCGATTGCCGAAAAGTGGCGCAAGAAATTAGAAGCCCATAAAGAGATGGCGTTCCTGTGCCGCGATATTGCCCGCTTACAGACTGATTTGCATATCGACGGCAATTTACAGCAATTGCGGTTGGTACGGTAACGGCGTGCCGGATGCAAACGATTATCAACACATTGAATTTAATGCACTTATATGCCGGATAAGACGCGGCTAGCGTCGCATCCGGCATTATCACATCAGCGCATTTACCAGGCGGTATGGTAAAGCTCTACAATATCCTCAAGCGTTGCTTCACGCGGGTTGCCACCGGTACAAACATCATCCAGTGCCGCCTGCGCCAGTGCCGGAATGTCTTCCTTGCATACACCAACATCACGCAAATGTGGCGGAATACCGACATCACAGTTGAGAGCAAACACCGCTTCAACAGCGGCATTACGCGCCTCTTCCAGGCTCATACCTTCCACTTTCACGCCCATAACGCGCGCGATATCGCGGTACTTCTCACCGGTAAAGTCAGCGTTATAGCGCATGACATGCGGTAACAGGATGGCGTTCGCAACACCGTGTGGAGTGTTGTAAAACGCGCCCAGTGGATGCGCCATACCATGCACCAACCCTAACCCAACATTCGAGAAACCCATACCCGCAACATACTGCCCGAGCGCCATTTCTTCTCCGGCATCCTTATCACCAGCAACCGATCCTCGCAGCGCCCCAGCAATGATTTCAATCGCTTTAATGTGCAGCGCATCGGTTAACGCCCACGCGCCACGGGTAATATACCCCTCAATAGCATGAGTGAGCGCATCGACACCCGTCGCAGCTTTCAGCGCTGGAGGCATACCATCCATCATGTCAGCATCAATAAACGCCACCTGCGGGATATCATGCGGATCAACGCAAACAAACTTGCGCCGTTTTTCTTCGTCAGTGATCACGTAGTTAATGGTCACTTCTGCCGCAGTGCCTGCTGTGGTGGGGATTGCCAGAATCGGTACACTGGGTTTATTGGTCGGGGAAAGCCCTTCCAGGCTACGCACATCGGCAAACTCCGGGTTGTTGCTGATAATGCCAATCGCTTTACAAGTATCCTGTGGAGAACCACCACCAATAGCGATCAGGTAATCCGCGCCGCTATTCTGGAATACACCGAGCCCTTCGTTGACGACAGTAATTGTTGGGTTGGGCACTACGCCGTCGTAAATCGCCCATGCCAGCCCTGCAGCATCCATCTTATCGGTCACTTTCGCCACCACGCCGCATTGCACCAGCGTTTTATCGGTGACGATCAGCGCCTTCTGATAACCACGGCGTTTCACCTCATCGGTTAAAGCCCCAACAGCACCCCGACCAAACCATGCCGTTTCGTTCAGAATCATTCTGTTAGCCATCATCCTTCTCCTTGTTGCTTTACGAAATTACTCTTCAATCCGTAACCCATAGGTTTTGAATTTCTCCAGCACTACGGCAATCTCTTCATCGCTCAGCGCTGGCACCGGGTCCGTAATCGCCAGGGTCGTCAGGTAAAGTTGCGCCAGCACTTCAACTTCATGCGCCAGCCATAACGCTTTTTCCAGATTCACCTCACAAGCGATAAGCCCATGATGTTGTAACAAAGTTGCCTTACGATTTTTGAGAGCCAGCGCAACATGTTCAGAAAGTTCGCGTGTTCCAAAGGTCGCATAAGGCGCGCAAGGAATAGAATTACCGCCAGCCGCCGCAATCATGTAGTGAATAGCGGGGATCGGTCGGTTAAGAATGGAAACTGCCGTGCAGTGAACGGCATGATTGTGAACAACCGC
Organism: Escherichia sp. E3659; assembly: GCF_005781135.1. NCBI lineage: Bacteria > Pseudomonadati > Pseudomonadota > Gammaproteobacteria > Enterobacterales > Enterobacteriaceae > Escherichia > Escherichia sp. E3659. Next base: position 113,676 of record NZ_VATQ01000028.1, read on the forward strand.
GTTGGCATCTGGTCTGCTTTGATAGGCCGCCATATGGAAACGCCATTCGCTGGAAGGAATCTTACCTTCTTCGTATTTGCCGTTGCCATCAACATAGACAATCATATTCTCCGTCATTCTTTCATAAGGAATACCGCTGGGAGTAATCAACATGCCGTTTTCAAAACGTGTGCTGACATTCCCCGCAGTCCCCTGATTTAACCCAAGGCGCGTCATTTCCAGACAGGTTTCAATTATTTCACGGGATAAACGTGTTCTTTCCATCTTTATTCTCCAGATACAGTTCCAGCTCGCCTTGTTGCGTAAAACAGCACCGCAAATGAAGACGGGGTTATTTTTAGTAAGGGGAGGCCACTGAATATCATTGTTCAATAGCCTGATTATCTTTTGCCGATTATTATTTTTTTCTTATGCGCTTAATTAATTTCATTTCTACTTTGACTGTTTTTTTGACTGGTCTTTCTTCGATAGCGCTTAACATCATTTCGAACGCTTTTTCTGCCCAGGCATTTTCATCCTGCTGCATTGACCAGACATTGTTGGCGAGAAATCCCAGCATGGGATGTTCATCGAAAGTGCCAATATTGATTTCTGGCGGTACAGCGCCAAGACGGTCGCGAATCGCGCGGACAGCGCCTTCAAGCACAGGTAAAGACGAGGCGATAAATGCCTGCGGGCATCCCTGCTCTTCAATGAGTTTTTCCATAATGACATAGCCGCCTTCCGGAGTATTTACCGGGCCTTCCCGCACCCAATCGCGATGGGTAATCCCTTTTTTTGCCAACGCATTCAAATAACCTGCCAGACGATCGCTGATACTCGGCAAACCGGCATCTCCCAGCAAAAACCATACTGGAGCCTGCCCGGCCTCAAGAATATTTTGCGTCAGCTTTTCTCCGCCAGAAATATTATTACTCTCTACCAATGCGTTATCGGTATATTTAAAATCACGATCGAGTAAAACCATTGGCTTACGAATTTTACGTAAATGATGCTGCTGATTTTCCAGCGTCGAAGGAACAATAAAAAGACCATCTACATTTCGTGCGATAAATGCTTTTGTCAATTTATTTTCATAGTCAACATCATCATAAGTACAACTGATCGTAAGTTGATATCCGGAACGTCGACAGCGTTGTTCGAGTTTTTCTGCCAGCGTAGCAAAAAAGACGTTGGATATGTTGGGAACAATCAACCCTAATGTATCAGTTTTGTTAAGCTTAAGGCTGCGAGCGGAATGATTAATGATATAACCATAGCGTTCAACATATTCATTGATACGCGTTTGGGTTTTGACGCTGATTCGATATTGTTCCGCTTTTCCATTTAGCACCAGTCGCACGGTCGTAACCGATAAATTCAGGTCGCTGGCTATCTGCTCTACTGTTTTAGCCATAGGTATTTCCCAGTTAACATCCAGACGTCAAATCACAATCATAAAAGTATTTTCAACTTTTGTCTTATTGCATCAGTTGGTTAACCGCCTGTTGTTGCTCCCAAAGCGTCAGGTAAACCCGGTATTTACGCTCTAAAAATTCACGGCGTTGTGGATTTACCTGAATAACCTCTCCGGCTTCAACCATTGCTTTACACGCAGATGTAAAATCCCCCCATGCGCCGCTGGCAACAGCGCCGCTAATTGCTGCGCCCAACGTAACGGCATCTTCTTCTTGCATCAGGTGGATATCGCAGCCTGTCACGTCTGCATATTCGCGTAGCCATAAAGGGTTGTGCGTTGCACCACCACATAATGTTAATCGGGTAATGGTATGCCCATTTTCCCTGAGAGTTTCAATAATATGTCTGGTGCCAAAGGCTATTGCCTGTAAAGTCGCAAGATAAAGCCGCGCGAGCTGATTTTCACCACGCTCCAGTGTTAAACCATAAACACTGCCTCTGGCATCGGGCCGCGCTCGTGGCGAACGGTTGCCGTGATGATCGGCAAGCACATGTAAATTTCGTGTGGGTTCTGACTCGTTAGCTTCCAGGGCGGCTACCCATTCATTAATCAGTTGAATCGGATGACACCCGCGTTGCTGCGCCTTGTTAAAAAGATTTGCGCTTGCCCCGGACTCCTGAAGCGTCCACTCCACCAGCGCCCCTGCGGCGCTTTGCCCGCCTTCAGTTAGCCAGTAATTTGGCAACATGGCCGACCAGTATGGCCCCCAGACGCCAGGGGTGAATATTTCTTTTTCACTGCACAACATATGGCAATTCGACGTTCCGCTTATCAATGCCAGCGTTCCTGATGGCTGCGCGCCAGCCAGCGCCATGCCACCGGCATGGGCATCAATCAAACCACTGGCCACAATAACATTGGTCGTTAATCCTAATTCTTCAGCAGCTGTGGCAGTTAACGTTCCCACGGCAGCGCCAGGCGGAAGAATTTCGGCGGGAATTCTTTCGAGCATGTCGGTCAGGTCTACCGATTCCAGTAAGCTATGGCTAAAGCGTTGTTCATGAGCCAAATAATTCCATTTACACGTTAGCGTGCACAATCCCGCGACGTCTCGCCCTGTTGCTTTCCAGACCAGAAAATCCGCCAGATCGAAAAAGCGATGAGCGGCCTGCCAGGTTTGCGGTAGATGCGTCTTCAACCAACGTAACTTTGGTAACTCCATCTCGACGCTCACTTCGCCGCCAACGTAGCGCAATGCGGGATCCTTCGTTGCGTTAATCTGCACCGTCTCGACAGTTGCACGATGATCCATCCACATAATAATGTCGTGATTCGCAGATCCACCGGGCGAAACCGCTAAACCCTGGCCTTGTTCATCAAGAACAACCAGCGAGCAGGTAGCGTCAAAACCCAGTGAGCGAATTGCGGAAATGGGGATGCCTGCTAAAGCTGTCGCCTCTTTCACCGTTTTACAGACTTGTTGCCAGATCTCCGCCGAAGACTGTTCGACACGCTGGCCACCAGGGCGAAACTGGGAGACGGGCGCAGTAGCGAATGCCAGCCTGTGGCCACTGGCACTGTAAACGCCTGCCCTGACACTGGCCGATCCGACATCGACACCGAGAAAATAACCGTTGTGCATAAAGCCTCCCTGACGCTGGAGATAACGGGGATGAAAATTCATCCCCAATTTTTTTATTTCTTACCGAATGGGTGCAGGAGTTTGTCGATTTCTGGCGTATTAATATTCTCGGCATTAACAAATTTCACGGGAATATCGATCTCTTTTTCAACGGCTTGCCCCGAAAGGGCCGCGTTCAACGTTTTGATCCCCTGATAACCAATCTGGTATGCATCCTGAACAACAAAGCCCTGAATGACGCCGTTCTTCAGGAAGTTAATAATCGCTTCCGTACTATCAAAACCAATGACCTTCACCTTACCTTTCAGATTCTGGCTATCAATGGCATTCGCCACCCCGAGCGTTGAACCTTCATTGGTGCCATAGATCCCAGCAAGATCGGGATTGGCCTGAATCATATCGATAGTTTTATCCATCGCTTTTTGCGGGTCACCATCGCTGTACTGAACGGGTAATACTTTGATGTCAGGATATTTTTCTTTCATACGCTCCATGAAGCCTTCCGAGCGTTCAATAGCGGAAGATGTTCCTGCAACGTGCGCGATAATCCCAACTTTCCCTTTATTATTTACCTGCGCGGCTAAGGCATCAGCTGCCTGAGCGCCTGCTTTACGGTTATTGGTGGCGACAAAACTCACCGGAATGTCTGAATTGATGCCTGAATCAAAGGTCACCACTTTAATACCGCGTGAATTTGCCGTTTCTACCAGTGGGGCGAGGGCATTCGCGTCGAGGGCGGCCAGAAGCAAACCATTCGGTTTCTGCGCCATCGCATTTTCGACTAACTGAATTTGCTCGGCTATTTGCGTTTCATCCGCCGGGCCAACATAGCTGGTTTTATCCCCCAACTCTTTAGCCGCAGCTTCAGTTCCCATTTTTACGGTTTGCCAGAATTCATGTTGGAAACCTTTACTAACAACCGGAAGATTTAAATCCTTAGCCAGTGCGCTGGAACTTACGCAAGCCAGCAGAGATAACGCATAGATAAAATGCCTGGTTTTCATTGTTGTACTCCGTTCTGAGTGAATCACCCTTAACGTCAGGGCAGTTGTTTCCCGATAAAACAGGGAGCCTAAGTCAACGAATCTTTTTGCGTAATGTATCGAGGTAAACGGCAGCGACCACAACTACGCCCATCGCGACCATTTGCCAGAACTGGGAGACGCCCATTAAATTGAGGCCATTTTTCAGTACACTCATAATGAAAGCGCCAATGATTGTGCCGCCAATAGTGCCAATACCGCCCATTAAGCTGGTTCCGCCGATCACTACCGCGGCAATAGCTTCCAGTTCATAACCCACACCTACCGTCGGTTGTCCGGAGTTGAGACGAGATGCCAGAATGACACCTGCAATCCCCGTTAATAATCCACAGAAGGCATAGACGAAAATTTTCACACGCTGAACTTTAATACCAGAAAGATGAGCAGCAACTTCATTACTGCCTACGGCATAGACATAGCGACCAATGACGGTTTTCTTCAGGATGTAAGCGCCGACAAGCGCTACAATGACAAGGTAGAAAACAGGATAAGGCAGCACATCAAATAAGCGTCCCTGAGCGAGCGTTTTGAACATCGGGTAATCGGCAAAATAGATGGCGCGCCCGTCAGTCATCACCATATTTATACCTCTGACGGACATCATCAGGCCCAACGTAGCGATAAACGGTGGAATGGTCATTTTAGTGACCAACAAACCATTCACATAGCCGCACAATCCACCGGCCAAAACACCAGCAATAATACACACAGGCAGCGGCAGGCCCAGCGTGGCGCAAATACCTACGGCGACACCAGAAAAAGCCACCACGGAGCCCAATGAAAGATCGATGCCAGCGGTAATAATGACGAAAGTTACCCCAATGGCCATAATGCCGATTACCGACGTTTGTAGAGCAATCGTCATGATATTTTCGGTATTAAAGAAAAAGGGAGAGCTGAAACTAAAAAACAGCACTAATATAATTAAACTAAAAAGAGGCGCAAGGCGCATCAAAAGTTCTTTATTTATCTTTATTCTCTTATTATTACTGTCTGGAGAGGTTACAGAGATAGTCATAATTTAATCCTCTAACGTCGCGTATTGCATGATTTTTTCTTGTGTCGCTTCTTTTGCGCTAATTTCGCCGGTAATTCGACCACTGCGCATCACTAAAATACGGTCGCACATTCCTAACACCTCTGGCAATTCAGAAGAGATCATGATGATTGATTTCCCTTTTGCCACAAGGCGATTCATTAACTCATAGATTTCCAGTTTGGCGCCAACATCAATGCCGCGAGTGGGTTCATCGAAGATTAAAATATCAGTATCTTTACACACCCAACGTGCAATTATAATTTTCTGCTGGTTTCCTCCACTTAGATTTAATGCCGCCTGTTCAAGATTTGGCGTTTTAATCCTTAACGCTTTTACCTGTTCCTCACTGGTTTGTTGGCAACGACGCGAATCGACATTCCCAAAACGATCGGAATACTCAGGGTAGTTTCCTAACATAATATTTCGTTCAACAGATAAATTCAGCGCCAGCCCTTCTTTTTTGCGGTCTTCCGTCAGGTAACTAATGCCCTGCTGAATAGCATCCGAAATATCTTTAATAACGGTTTCCTTACCATTTAATTTTAGCGTTCCGCTGTCAATGGAGTCCGCACCAAAAATCGCACGCGCAAGTTCAGTACGACCCGCGCCCATCAGTCCGGCAAAGCCGAGGATCTCGCCACGATAAAGCGTAAAATTAATATCGTTCAGTACGCCTTTGCGCGTCAGTCCGTTTGCCTCCAGAACCGGAATCCGCTGCTGCAAGGCCTCGCGGCGGGGATAGATATTTCCTAAATCGCGACCAACCATCATGGCAATCAGATCGCTGATTTTTACGCACTCATAATCCACCGTGCTGATGTACTGACCATCACGCATTACAGTCGCGCGGTCGGCAATTAGCGCCAACTCTTCCAGACGGTGGGAGATATACACAATGCCGGTCCCCTGCTCTTTCAATAACCGGGTGACTCGAAATAAGCTTTCAATTTCAGTTTCTGTTAACGCCGCAGTAGGTTCATCCATAATGAGAATCCTGGCGTTAACTGAAATGGCCTTGGCAATTTCTACCATCTGCTGCTGAGCTACCGTCAGGTCGGCAACCAGAGTATCTGGTTTGATCGCCAAATTTAATTTTTGCAAAATTTCAATCGTCGCCTGGCGTTGCTGTTTTTCATCCAGACGCCAGCGATTTTTTTTACAAAACTCCCTGCCGATAAAAATATTTTCTTCTACTGTAAGCTCGGGGAATAAATTAAATTCCTGGTGAATAATAGTAATACCTACGTTTTGCGCACTTAACGGATCAGAAAATGAGACTGTTTTATCTTCAAAAATTATTTCACCTTCATCAGGTTGATAAACCCCCGACAAAATTTTCATTAAGGTGGATTTTCCTGCACCATTTTCACCTAATAATGCATGAACCTCGCCCCGGCGTAGGGTAAATTGCACGTCATTAAGCGCCAACACTCCAGGAAAGCGTTTGGTGATATGCTTCATTTGCAAAAATGTTTCAGACATTGCAGCTTTCCTCAATAATCAGAAACTGAAAATGTGAAGTACGGCATAAACGTCGCTACTAAGCCATCTCCACTATGATACGAATAACGCTCGAATAGACATTCATCGCATCAATTTATTCTTCGCATTTTGCTAACTCGAGTTAGCGATCGCCTTTTAAAGCTATTTTAGGTATACAAATTAGCCAAATCATTTGAGCTAAAACTGTGATGCATAACCATTAAAATCTTATAACTTAATGATTAATAAGAATATTATTTTTCACACTGACAAATAACAATTTGACAGAGATCGAATTTTAACCACTTCTCGTGAACCCCCTCACATTTCAACAACAAAAAAGTTGTGTATAAAAAGCCTATAAACCTAAGCTAACTCGAGTTAGCAAATAATGACAAATACTACTGCTTCGGTGGTTTCCTTTCTCCGCCTTAGCAGTGCGCCAATAAAGCGAGATGAGGAATCCTGATGAAAATTAATACGTTACCGAAAATTGGTATCCGCCCGGTTATTGACGGTCGTCGCATGGGTGTTCGTGAGTCGCTTGAAGAACAAACAATGAATATGGCGAAAGCCACGGCCGCACTGCTGACCGAGAAACTGCGCCATGCCTGCGGAGCTGCCGTCGAGTGTGTCATTTCCGATACCTGTATCGCGGGTATGGCTGAAGCCGCTGCTTGCGAAGAAAAATTCAGCAGTCAGAATGTAGGCCTCACCATTACGGTAACGCCTTGCTGGTGCTATGGCAGTGAAACCATCGACATGGATCCAACCCGCCCGAAAGCCATTTGGGGCTTTAACGGCACAGAACGCCCCGGCGCTGTTTACCTGGCAGCGGCTCTGGCAGCTCACAGCCAGAAAGGCATCCCGGCATTCTCCATTTACGGCCATGACGTTCAGGATGCCGATGACACATCGATTCCTGCCGATGTTGAAGAAAAACTGCTGCGCTTTGCCCGCGCCGGTTTGGCAGTCGCCAGCATGAAAGGTAAAAGCTATCTGTCGCTGGGCGGCGTTTCGATGGGTATCGCCGGTTCCATTGTTGATCACAACTTCTTTGAATCCTGGCTGGGAATGAAAGTCCAGGCGGTGGATATGACCGAACTGCGTCGCCGTATCGATCAGAAGATTTACGACGAAGCCGAACTGGAAATGGCGCTGGCCTGGGCTGATAAAAACTTCCGCTATGGCGAAGATGAAAATAACAAACAGTATCAACGCAATGCCGAGCAAAGCCGCGCTGTTTTGCGCGAAAGTTTACTGATGGCGATGTGTATCCGCGACATGATGCAAGGCAACAGCAAACTGGCCGATATCGGTCGCGTGGAAGAATCACTTGGCTACAACGCCATCGCTGCGGGCTTCCAGGGGCAACGTCACTGGACCGATCAATATCCCAATGGCGACACCGCCGAAGCGCTCCTCAACAGTTCATTTGACTGGAATGGCGTACGCGAACCCTTTGTCGTGGCGACCGAAAACGACAGTCTTAACGGCGTGGCAATGCTGATGGGCCACCAGCTCACCGGCACCGCTCAGGTATTTGCCGATGTGCGTACCTACTGGTCACCAGAAGCAATTGAGCGTGTAACAGGGCATAAACTGGACGGACTGGCAGAACACGGCATCATCCATTTGATCAACTCCGGTTCTGCTGCGCTGGACGGTTCCTGTAAACAACGCGACAGCGAAGGTAACCCGACGATGAAGCCACACTGGGAAATCTCTCAGCAAGAGGCTGACGCTTGCCTCGCCGCTACCGAATGGTGCCCGGCGATCCACGAATACTTCCGTGGCGGCGGTTACTCTTCCCGCTTCCTTACCGAAGGCGGCGTCCCGTTCACCATGACTCGTGTCAACATCATCAAAGGCCTGGGACCGGTACTGCAAATCGCGGAAGGCTGGAGCGTGGAGCTACCGAAGGATGTGCATGACATTCTCAACAAACGCACCAACTCAACCTGGCCAACCACCTGGTTTGCACCGCGCCTCACCGGTAAAGGGCCGTTTACGGATGTGTACTCGGTAATGGCGAACTGGGGCGCTAACCACGGCGTTCTGACCATCGGCCACGTCGGCGCAGACTTTATCACTCTCGCCTCAATGCTGCGTATCCCGGTATGTATGCACAACGTTGAAGAGACTAAAGTGTATCGTCCTTCTGCCTGGGCCGCGCACGGCATGGATATTGAAGGCCAGGATTACCGCGCTTGCAAAAACTACGGTCCGCTGTACAAACGTTAATACGTTACTCCCTGATGCTATGCCCGGCCGCTCCGGCTACCGGCATGAACAAGCAAGAGTGGATAGCCGGATAAGTGATGTTATCCGGCTATATTTCAGGAGCGATTATGAAACAAGAAGTTATCCTGGTACTCGACTGTGGCGCGACCAATGTCAGGGCCATCGCGGTTAATCGGCAGGGAAAAATTGTTGCCCGTGCCTCAACACCTAATGCCAGCGATATCGCCATGGAAAACAGCACCTGGCACCAGTGGTCTTTAGACGCCATTTTGCAACGCTTTGCTGATTGCTGTCGGCAAATCAACAGTGAACTGACTGAATGCCACATCCGCGGTATCGCCGTAACGACCTTTGGCGTGGACGGCGCTCTGGTTGATAAGCAAGGCAATCTGATCTATCCGGTCATTAGCTGGAAATGTCCGCGAACAGCAGCAGTAATGGACAATATTGAACGGTTGATCTCCGCACAGCAGTTGCAGGTTATTTCTGGCATCGGAGCCTTTAGTTTCAATACGTTATACAAATTGGTGTGGTTGAAAGAAAATCATCCACAACTGCTGGAACACGCGCACGCCTGGCTCTTTATTTCGTCGCTGATTAACCACCGTTTAACCGGTGAATTGACTACTGATATCACGATGGCCGGAACCAGCCAGATGCTGGATATTCAGCAACGCGATTTCAGTCCGCAAATTTTACAAGCCACCGGTATTCCACGCCGACTCTTCCCTCGTCTGGTGGAAGCGGGTGAACAGATTGGTACGCTACAGAACAGCGCCGCAGCAATGCTCGGCTTACCCGTTGGCATACCGGTGATTTCCGCAGGTCACGATACCCAGTTCGCCCTTTTTGGCGCTGGCGCCGAACAAAATGAACCCGTGCTCTCTTCCGGTACATGGGAAATTTTAATGGTCCGCAGCGCCCAGGTTGATACTTCGCTGTTAAGTCAGTACGCCGGTTCCACCTGCGAACTGGATAGCCAGGCAGGGTTGTATAACCCAGGTATGCAATGGCTGGCATCCGGCGTGCTGGAATGGGTGAGAAAACTGTTCTGGACGGCTGAAACTCCCTGGCAAATGTTGATTGAAGAGGCTCGTCTGATCGCGCCTGGCGCGGATGGCGTGAAAATGCAGTGTGATTTATTGTCGTGTCAGAACGCTGGCTGGCAAGGAGTGACGCTTAATACCACGCGGGGGCATTTCTATCGCGCGGCGCTGGAAGGGTTAACCGCGCAATTACAGCGCAATCTACAGATGCTGGAAAAAATCGGGCACTTTAAAGCCTCTGAATTATTGTTAGTCGGCGGAGGAAGTCGCAACGCATTGTGGAATCAGATTAAAGCCAATATGCTTGATATTCCGGTAAAAGTTCTCGACGACGCCGAAACGACTGTCGCAGGAGCTGCGCTGTTCGGTTGGTATGGCGTAGGGGAATTTAACAGCCCGGAAGAAGCCCGCGCGCAGATTCATTATCAGTACCGTTATTTCTATCCGCAAACTGAACCTGAATTTATAGAGGAAGCGTGAAATGCTGAAAACAATTTCGCCGTTAATTTCTCCCGAACTATTGAAAGTGCTGGCAGAGATGGGACATGGAGATGAAATTATTTTTTCCGATGCTCATTTTCCCGCCCATGCGATGGGACCGCAGGTGATCCGCGCTGATGGCCTGCTGGTGAGCGACTTGCTCCAGGCGATTATCCCGTTATTTGAACTGGACAGTTATGCACCACCGCTGGTGATGATGGCGGCGGTAGAAGGTGACACTCTCGATCCTGAAGTAGAACGACGTTACCGTAATGCGCTTTCACTACAAGCCCCATGTCCTGACATCATCCGCATCAATCGTTTTGCGTTTTATGAACGGGCGCAAAAAGCCTTTGCGATCGTTATCACAGGCGAACGAGCGAAGTACGGGAATATTCTTTTAAAAAAAGGGGTAACACCGTAATCTCATACCGGTACGCCCGCATGACGTGGGCGGTTATCGAATGATGGGGTGAAAAATATGAAAGCAGCACGCCAGCAAGCGATAGTCGACCTGCTGCTGAACCATACCAGCCTGACCACGGAAGCTCTCTCTGAACAGCTAAAGGTCAGTAAAGAAACCATTCGTCGCGATCTCAATGAATTACAGACGCAGGGTAAAATTCTGCGCAATCATGGACGCGCTAAATATATCAACCGTCAAAATCAAGACAGTGGCGATCCCTTTCACATCCGGCTGAAAAGCCATTATGCGCATAAAACAGATATCGCGCGCGAGGCGCTCGCGTGGATTGAAGAAGGGATGGTGATAGCCTTAGACGCCAGTTCAACTTGCTGGTATCTGGCACGCCAGTTGCCTGACATCAACATCCAGGTCTTCACCAATAGCCATCCGATTTGCCATGAACTCGGTAAACGCGAACGCATTCAACTGATCAGTTCCGGCGGCACACTTGAGCGCAAATATGGCTGTTACGTCAATCCCTCGCTGATTTCCCAACTTAAATCGCTGGAAATCGATCTATTTATTTTTTCTTGTGAAGGGGTCGATAGCAGCGGCGCACTGTGGGACTCCAATGCCATCAACGCTGATTACAAATCGATGCTATTAAAACGTGCCGCGCAATCGTTGTTATTGATTGATAAAAGTAAATTTAATCGTTCAGGGGAAGCCCGCATCGGGCATCTGGATGAGGTAACGCACATTATTTCTGATGAGCGCCAGGTTGCAACTTCTTTGGTAACAGCCTGCCGGAAAGGGTAGCAGGCCGGAGACGACGCCCCGGCCTTGCCTGTTATCGTTCGTCGCGACGACCACCTACCGCAGCCCATATACGACGGACATGCACCGTCACTTCTTCGCGATCGTGATACAACTGACGCGCCTGAATCTGGGCGTTAATGCCATGTTCATCAAGCTGTGCCTGAATGTACGCCAGATTATGTGATACTTCCTCGTAGCGTTTTTTCATCGGCAATTTAAGGTTGAAGATAGTTTCACGACACCAGCCATTAACCAGCCACTGCGCCATCAAAGCCGCGACCTTCGCCGGTTTTTCCACCATGTCACACACCATCCACGAGATATTGCTACGTGTCGGGCGGAATTTAAAACCATCTTCCCGCAGCCACGTTACTTGTCCGGTATCCATCAGACTTTGCGCCATCGGGCCGTTATCAACGGAGTAAACCCACATGTTGCGCTTCACCAGTTGGTAGGTCCAGCCACCCGGGCAAGCGCCCAAATCCACCGCCCACATCCCGTTCGCCAGGCGTTCATCCCATTCATCCGCAGGAATAAACACATGAAATGCCTCTTCCAGTTTGAGTGTGGAACGACTTGGTGCATCTGCCGGAAACTTCAGGCGCGGAATGCCCATATAGAACGGCGAGTTATTATTGCTGTAGGAGTAGCCGGTATAACAGCAGCCTGGCGCGATAAAGAACACATGCACCACCGGACGCTTCGGCGTTTCATAGCTCGCCAGGACGCCCGCATCACGCAAGGCAGCCCGTAACGGTACTGTAAACTTGCGGCAGAATTTCAGTAACTCTTTACTTTCGTTGGTGTCCGCGACTTCAACGCGAAGTTCGCCGCCCTTCTCTACCACACCCTGCAACATGCCAACTATTGGCGTGATGCGGTCTTCCTGCGGCAAATGCTGGAGCAGTTCTCCCACCACAAACCACTGGCGGGCAAAAATTAATGAACTAAATGGCAGCTCACGGATTAACTTATCGCCATCTTCCGCTTGATAACATTCATAAATCACATAACCCGCATTCTCTTTTACACGGGCAAAACCGAATATTTCCCGCTGCCCGGCTTTATCGGTAATTTCTGCGGCGCACTCTTTTTCAAAGCCCGGACGGCACAACAATACAACTTTATTCATGACTTACGCCCTTGCGCTTTAAACGGATAGCACCAACTAACATTAACGCCCAGCCAGCGAGAAAACTCACACCGCCGACCGGAGTGACAAACGCCCACAAACGCAGATGAGACAGCGCCAGGCAATAAAGGCTGCCGCTGAACAGCACCGTACCTAGCGCCAGAAAGACGCTACTCCAGTAAAACCAGATACTGATGCGACGTTGCATTGCCACCGCCAGACCTAAAATTGCCAGCGTATGAAATGCCTGGTATTCGAGGCCGGTCTGGATCCAGCCCATTTCAACGGCACCCATGGTTTTACTTAAAACATGCGCACCAAAAGCACCCAGAGCGACAAAAATGAAGCCGCTAATGGCGGCGAAAATCAGCATAAAACGGCTGGTCATGGTCGTACCCTACATAAATTATTGTTCATAACGAAAGCGGAATTTTTCTTGTTCAGCAGCGGCTTTCGCCAGGATCCATTGGCGAAAGGCGGCTATTTTACCCAGTTCTGCCTGGCTGTCATGACATACCAGATAAAAAGCATTTTTACTGACCAATACGTCATTAAACGGGCAAACAAGGCGTCCGGCCTCGATTTCAGATTGCGCCATCACATTATTTGCCAGCGCCACACCCTGCCCGTGAATGGCTGCTTGTAGCACCATGGCGCTATGGCTGAAGATAGGCCCTTGCTGAACGTTAATATGAGTCAGCCCCAACTGGCGGGTATATGTCTGCCAGTCTCGCCGGGATGCATCGTGTAATAACGTATGTTTAGCCAGATCTTCCGGCGTCTTCAAGGATTTCTCACCGGTTAATAGTAAAGGCGAACACACTGGCAACAGGTATTCGGCGTAAAGCTTTTCCACCCGCAGCCCCGGCCAGTTGCCTCGGCCATAAAATATCGCCACATCGACATCATCCGCCAGTTTATCTTCCTGACGATCAACCGCCTGGATTCGAACGTCGATTCCCGGATAAGCTGAATTAAAGCTGGAAAGTCGCGGTACCAGCCAGTGGATGGCAAAACTGGGGAGTAAGCTGACCGTCAATGCCCCTTTGGCGCTACGGGCCTGGAGTTTACGCGTCGCTTCGGTTAATTGCGAAAATATCTCTTTGATATCGAGAAAATAGCTTTGCCCTTCCTCGGTCAATAGAAGTGAACGATTACGGCGGCGGAACAGTTTTAGCCCCAAAAAATCCTCAAGGGACTTGATTTGATGACTTACTGCGGCCTGGGTCACAAAAAGCTCTTCTGCTGCACGCGTGAAGCTTAAATGGCGGGCTGCGGCATCAAAAACTCGTAAGGCATTTAGCGGTGGTAATCGTTTAGACATGGCTTTTAAACTTTGATGTTAAATGAATTTAACAATTAGATCACACTGTGTAACCTATTAGTTTTTTTAATCTGAGCCATTATAAATTGTCCGTTGAGCTTCTACCAGCAAATACCTATAGTGGCGGCACTTCCTGAGCCGGAACGAAAAGTTTTATCGGAATGCGTGTTCTGGTGAACTTTTGGCTTACGGTTGTGATGTTGTGTTGTTGTGTTTGCAATTGGTCTGCGATTCAGACCATGGTAGCAAAGCTACCTTTTTTCACTTCCTGTACATTTACCCTGTCTGTCCATAGTGATTAATGTAGCACCGCCTAATTGCGGTGCTTTTTTTTACCTTGCGATCGCGAATTACTGATCCAGTTCGACCATCTCTTTCACGTCGGTACGGTTGATCTGCTGTTTGTTGCCATTAGCGTCTTTATAAGAAATCATACCGGTTTCATCATCCGTCATCGGCTTACCATCAGATACAATGGTACGTCCGTCGTTGGTGTGCATCACATAGTTCGAACCGGAGCAGGCGCTAAGGGCAAAAGTCAGCATACAGGCAGAGATAATGGCGGCAGTCTTTTTCATCTTCTTCTCCTTAAAGCGATTACTAAATCTTAATAATATTGATTAACAGGCTAAAATTAACGCCTAACACTATTCAGCATATGTTACTGACGCGGCTTCAACAGGATATCCAGACGATTCCGATGGTTAGCACTCACCTTGTTTCAAAGTGAATTTTGCGTCACGATCGGCGAATCAAGCCGAGGAGTCTCATGAACGTTTTTAATCCCGCGCAATTTCGCGCCCAGTTTCCCGCGCTACAGGATGCGGGCGTTTATCTCGATAGTGCAGCGACCGCACTCAAACCCGAAGCTGTGGTTGAAGCAACCCGGCAGTTCTATAGCCTGAGCGCCGGAAACGTCCATCGCAGCCAGTTTGCCGAAGCCCAACGTCTGACCGCACGTTATGAAGCTGCACGGGAAAAAGTAGCGCAATTGCTAAATGCACCGGATGATAAAACTATCGTCTGGACGCGCGGCACCACCGAATCCATCAACATGGTGGCACAATGCTATGCCCGTCCGCGTCTGCAACCGGGCGATGAGATTATTGTCAGCGTGGCAGAGCATCACGCTAACCTCGTTCCCTGGCTAATGGTTGCCCAACAAACCGGAGCCAAAGTGGTGAAACTGCCGCTTAATGCGCAGCGGTTGCCGGATGTCGATTTATTGCCGGAGTTAATTACTCCCCGTAGTCGAATTCTGGCGTTGGGCCAGATGTCGAACGTCACTGGCGGTTGCCCGGATCTGGCGCGAGCGATTACCTTTGCTCATTCAGCCGGGATGGTGGTGATGGTTGATGGTGCTCAGGGCGCAGTGCATTTCCCTGCCGATGTTCAGCAACTGGATATCGATTTCTATGCTTTCTCTGGTCACAAACTGTATGGCCCGACGGGTATCGGCGTGCTTTACGGCAAACCAGAACTGCTGGAAGCGATGTCGCCCTGGCTGGGTGGCGGCAAAATGATTCACGAAGTGAGTTTTGACGGCTTCACCACTCAATCCGCGCCGTGGAAACTGGAAGCCGGAACGCCAAATGTCGCTGGTGTCATAGGATTAAGCGCGGCGCTGGAATGGCTGGCAGATTATGATATCGACCAGGCCGAAAGCTGGAGCCGTAGCCTGGCGACGCTTGCAGAAGACGCTCTGGCAAAACGTCCAGGCTTTCGTTCATTCCGCTGTCAGGACTCCAGCCTGCTGGCCTTTGATTTCGCGGGTGTTCATCACAGCGATATGGTGACGCTACTGGCGGAATATGGTATTGCCCTGCGCGCCGGGCAGCACTGTGCTCAACCGCTGTTGGCAGAATTAGGCGTAACCGGCACTCTGCGCGCCTCTTTTGCGCCATATAATACAAAGAGTGATGTGGATGCGCTGGTGAATGCCGTTGACCGCGCGCTGGAATTATTGGTGGATTAATGACGAACCCGCAATTCGCCGGACATCCGTTCGGCACAACCGTTACCGTACAGACGTTACGCGATACTTTCGCGCCATTGACGCAATGGGAAGACAAATATCGCCAGCTGATTATGTTGGGGAAACAGCTGCCTGCGTTGCCAGACGAATTAAAAGCACAGGCCAAAGAAATTGCCGGATGTGAAAACCGCGTCTGGCTTGGATATAACGTCGCAGAAAATGGCAGGATGCATTTCTTTGGTGATAGCGAAGGGCGCATTGTGCGCGGTCTGCTGGCCGTATTGCTGACTGCCGTTGAGGGCAAAACTGCCGCCGAGTTACAAGCACTGTCGCCGCTGGCATTGTTTGATGAGCTGGGATTGCGTGCGCAACTTAGCGCCTCTCGCAGTCAGGGATTAAATGCGTTAAGCGAGGCAATTCTCGCCGCGGCGAAACAACCTTGATGTTACACAGTTTCTGGTCGGATAAGACACACCAGACGTCGCATCCGACCTAATGTTTACCCCTGGCGCGCCGCTTTCGCCATCATCTTCTTCAGCGCATGAGAAACCGCAACAAACCCAAAGGTGGCGGTTACCATCGTCGCGGCGCCAAATCCAGATGCACAATCCATCCGCTTCGGCCCTTCTGCCGTGGCTTTCATCGCACACACCGTACCGTCTGACTGCGGGTACACCAGCGCTTCAGTAGAAAACACGCAATCCACGCCGAGCTTACCTTTACTGTTTTTCACCACGCCGAAATCGCTTTTCAGGCGCTCGCGCAGCTTCGCCGCCAGCGGATCCTGAATCGTTTTCGCCAGATCGGTAACCTGAATCTGCGTCGGATCAATCTGCCCACCAGCGCCACCGGTCGTGACTAGCGGGATTTTATTGCGCCGACAATAAGCAATCAGCGCCGCTTTGGGTCGCACGCTATCAATGGCATCAATTACATACGAATAACCTGCACTCATGTATTGCGCTACGTTATCCGGCGTCACGAAGTCATCGACTACTGTTACACGGCACTCAGGGTTAATCTGGCGAATGCGCTCCGCCATTACTTCCGCTTTTGCCAGCCCGACGTTATCGCGCAGGGCGTGAATTTGCCGATTGGTATTGGTGACGCACACATCATCCATATCAATAAGCGTGATTGCGCCAATCCCCGTGCGCGCCAGCGCTTCCGCCACCCAGGAACCGACACCACCGATACCCACCACACAAATATGCGCATCAGCGAACAGTTGCAACGCTTTTTCACCATACAGACGCGCAGTGCCACCAAAACGCTGACGCCATGCATCACTAATTACAACAGACATAGCACCTCAGAATTAAAAAGGGCGAGGTTATCCCTCACCCTAAACGCATAAATGCCTGATGCGCTACGCTTATCAGGCCTACATAACTCCTGCAATATATTGAATTTGCATGATTTGTAGGCCGGATAAGGCGTTCACGCCGCATCCTGCATGAACAACGCGCACTTAGTTAATAATCAGGATGTGAGGTTATTCCTCACCCTGCCTTATCCGTAAAAACGGCATAAAGAATAACACATCAACCACTAAAGACGTTACCTGCGCCCGGGGCCGTTTTCAGCACCCAAACACGTCCATAGTGATTATACCAACCTGCACGGTGTCCGGCTTCCGGCCCGATTCCTTGATAGATATCGAAGTGTTGGCCTTTGATTGCGCCACCGACATCCAACGCCACCATCAGACGCAGTTCGTACTGACCGTTAAATTTGCCGTTATTATCCAGCAGCGGCACTTCTGCCAGCAAGGTTGTACCTGGCGGGATAATGGAACGATCGGAGGCAACTGAAGCTCGACCAACCAGCGGCACCGCACTTGCCCCTTTCACCGGTGCAAAAGACTGCGGTTTAAAGAAGACGAAAGACGGGTTCTGTTCCAGCAGCTCGCGAACTTCGGCTTCACTGTGTGTTTCGCCCCAGTGACGAATCGCCTGCATCGACATATCTTCTTTTTTCACTTCGCCACGGTCGATCAGCACCTTACCAATACTGCGATAGGCATGACCATTCTTTCCGGCATAGCTGAAAAAGTTAAGCGGACTGCCATCACCAAAATCAATATACCCGCTACCCTGCACATCCATAATGAAGTTATCCATCAGAGAGTTGCTGTAAGCGAGGATATATTTATCACTCAATGCTCCCGCGTAGATCTCCGCGCGAGACGGCAAACGCCCACGTTTTGGCGGCATTCGATAAATAGGATACTGGAACTCGCCCTGACGAGTATGGCGCGCCTGAATCACCGGCGTGTAATAGCCCGTAAACTGCACGTTACCGTAATTATCCGCACCTTCCATCTGCCAGGCGTCAATGCCGAACTGGCGCATATTGCGGGTATCACCGCCTGCACGCAGCCACTCCTGCACGGCGTTATAAACGCTACTCTGGTTGCCATACAGACGCGGCGACGCGTTACGGATATGGTTAATTTGTTCGGCAAAATCACCGGCGTTAATCGGCGCGCCAACAGCATCTGGTTGGTTCACCAGAGAGAAAGGCTGGGTAAATTTCCCGTCTTTATATTGCTGTCCGCGATCGGTTGGTTTAGAGGAGCAGGCGGCCAGTATCGTCACAACCGCGCCCATAAGAAGGTACTTTACCCAACGTCCTTTCATTGTTCTCTTCTTCAGGTTAAAAAATAAGGCGTTAATGAAGATAACAAACCGTCGCCTTTAATGAAATCCGTAGTGTTCCCCGATGCAAATTTTGCACAAAAAATAGACTTCAATGCTTTGTTTTTGTTCAAAATCATGCCAAATCCGTGATCAGAGTAAAAAAAAGGTTGCATGAAAACGCGAGCGGAGTATAGTGCGCATCCACGGACGCGGGGTGGAGCAGCCTGGTAGCTCGTCGGGCTCATAACCCGAAGGTCGTCGGTTCAAATCCGGCCCCCGCAACCA
>NZ_VATQ01000029.1:0-6202 GCF_005781135.1 Escherichia sp. E3659
GGCCATAACAGTATCTACGGGTGCCGAACCCAGGTCGGATAAGGCGTTCACGCCGCATCCGACATTAATGGCACATTTGTTACCCCGTGCGCATTGCCGGATGCGATGCTGGCGCATCTTATCCGGCCTACGGGTGCCGAACCCAGGTCAGATAAGGCGTTCACGCCGCATCCGACATTAATGGCACATTTGTTACCCCGTGCGCATTACTCGCCCTTTTTCGCCGCCTGAATATACAGCATCTCCAGCGCCAGCGTCGCCGCTGCCAGAGCGGTGATTTCCGACTGATCGTATGCCGGAGCCACTTCCACTACGTCCATCCCAACGATGTTGAGATCTTTCAGGCCGCGTACCAGTTTAATGGCGCGATCGGAGGTCAGGCCGCCAATTACCGGCGTACCGGTTCCCGGCGCAAATGCAGGATCCAGGCAGTCGATATCAAAGGTCAGGTAAACCGGCATATCACCCACAATCTGTTTCACCTGGGCGATAACGTCATCCACGCTGCGATCGTTCACCTGGCAGGCGTCCAGCACGGTAAAGCCGTTGTCTTTATCAAACTCGGTACGAATACCAATCTGCACGGAATGATTCGGGTCGATCAGACCTTCTTTCGGCGCGGTATAGAACATGGTGCCGTGGTCAAATTCACAACCGTTAGCGTAGGTATCGGTGTGGGCGTCAAAGTGTACCAACGCCATTTTGCCGAAATGCTTCGCATGAGCACGCAACAGCGGCAGCGTAACAAAGTGGTCACCACCGAAGGAGAGCATACGCTTACCAGCAGCCAGCAGCTTCTCGGCGTGCGCCTGCAGTTTCTCGCTCATCTCACGGGCATCGCCGAAGGCATATACCAGATCACCGCAGTCCACCACGTTCAGACGCTCGCGCATGTCGAAATTCCACGGGAAGCGGTTGTGTTCCCAGGCCAGATTCGTCGAAACCTGACGGATAGCTGCCGGACCGTGACGACCACCCGCACGACCAGAAGTGGCCATATCGAACGGCACGCCAGTAATCACCCAGTCAGCATCGCTGTCATACGGCTGGAAGTTCATCGGCAGGCGTAAAAAACCAAAGGCGTTGGAAACCAGTGAGTTATCGTATTGATGACCTAAGGTGCTCATGGATGGACTCCTATTACAAAGTCGATATAAAAAAACCCTTCCGCGTCGTTAGGCCCGACGAGGAAGGGTTGGATTTGCGAAACACAAGTTTGTGCTAATTATCGCCTTAAATGGGCGAGGCATCAAGCAAGGTTACTATTTCCGACACGGTGGCGGCGCATAGCCATTGTTATCTGCCGGAAACGCTTGTCCAGAGCACGGCGGCAGCGCGTTTTGCGCCGGGCCTTGTAATTCAAAGGCGGCAAAGCCGATTACACCGGTATTACGCACATCGCCTTGCGCCGAATTGGCTGCGTAGGAATCAGCAACGTTGGCGAACTGAAAAGCCGCTTCGGTATGTTTATCTTTGCGGAATCCTTTAATCGCTAACGAATCTCCGGCATTCACAATATAACCGTTGTTATTCAGCGAACCTTGTTTACCATTCAGAACATCCAGGCCATCAACCGTAGCAACGATCTCGTAGTTGGTGTTACGACTGTAATTGCGGACATATAATTGATAATTCATTCCTACTCTGGCATGGACAATATAGCGTGGTTCATTATTTGATGAATCATAAACCCGCGTAATAGGTAGAGAATTAAAATTACCATCGCGAATAGCATATTCCAGTTCGTTAATACGAATGCTATAAACGCGGTCGTAGCCGGAAGGAACATTAGTCGAATAACTAATAACGATCATCTCTGCCGGATCGCGCCAGGCTCGCTCAGCAGATACGCCCTGAACCGTTGAGTGCACATCCCCACCCCAGGCGGTGCCGACATTGCCCGATGCACTGCTATTATACTGCGCATTACTGGAACAACCGGCCAGCAGCACGATTAATGCCACCAACGCGCTACGTACTTTCCATTTTTTCATAACCGTTCCCTCTGCATTTAATTAATGCAGCGATTGTAGGGAGATTATTTAATAAGAAAAGCAGCTAAATTATTTTTAAGAATATATAAAAAGAAAGCGGGCCGATTTACGTAAATAAATCGACCCGCCAGCGGAATAATCTTAATTATTCATCTTCAAGATAGGTATAACCGTACAAACCAGCCTCGAACTCTTCAAGGAACTGTTGTTGCAGTTCAGCATCAAGATCGGTTTTCTTCACCTGATCGCGGAACTGAGTTAACAGCGTTTTCGGATCGAGCTGCACATATTGCAGCATATCCGCAACGGTATCGCCTTCGTCAGACAGTTCCACTTCCACGCTACCGTCAGGGAAGACGAACACGTCAACCGCTTCGGTATCACCGAACAGGTTGTGCATGTTGCCGAGGATCTCCTGATATGCGCCGACCATAAAGAAACCGAGCATCGGCGGATTCTCCGGATCGTACTCCGGCATTGGCATTGTCGTGGCAATACCGTCACCATCAATATAGTGGTCGATAGCACCGTCAGAGTCACAGGTAATATCCAGCAGCACAGCGCGGCGTTCCGGCACTTGATCCAGCCCTTCCAGCGGCAGAACCGGGAACAACTGGTCGATCCCCCATGCGTCCGGCATCGACTGGAACAGCGAGAAGTTGACGTACATTTTGTCCGCCATACGTTCCTGCAGTTCGTCGATTATCGGACGATGCGCACGGTTTTGCGGATCCAGTTGCTTCTGCACTTCATGGCACATGCTCAGATAGAGTTGTTCTGCCCATGCGCGTTCTTGCAGGCTAAAGGTGCCGGAAGAGTAGCCGATATGAATATCGTGCAGATCCATCTGGCTGTCGTGCAACCATTCACGCAGAGAACGGCGAGTTCCCGGTTCGTGCATCTCCTGCCAGGTTTCCCACATGCTTTGCAGTGCGCGCGGCGCATCTTCTGCGGGCGCGGTCGGCACCGTGTATTCGTTACGTTCCACGCCGATGATATTAGACACCAGCACGGTATGGTGCGCAGTCACCGCACGGCCCGATTCGGTGATTACCGTCGGATGCGGCAGACCATTTTCTTCACACGCATCGCCAATCGCCCAGATGATGTTGTTGGCGTATTCATTGAGGCCGTAGTTCACCGAACAGTCGGACTGCGAACGAGTACCTTCATAATCCACGCCCAGACCGCCGCCGACGTCGAAGCACTGAATATTGACGCCCAGCTTGTGCAGTTCCACATAGAAACGCGCCGATTCACGAACGCCCGTGGCGATATCGCGAATATTCGCCATCTGCGAACCAAGGTGGAAGTGCAGCAGTTGCAGGCTGTCGAGACGCCCGGCTTCACGCAACGTTTCAACCAGTTGCAGTACCTGAGTCGCAGCCAGGCCGAACTTCGATTTTTCCCCGCCGGAGGACTGCCATTTCCCCGAGCCCTGCGAAGCCAGACGTGCACGCACGCCCAGACGAGGAACGACATTCAGACGTTCTGCTTCATCCAGCACAATGGCGATTTCTGACATCTTCTCAATGACCAGATAGACCTTGTGGCCCATCTTCTCGCCAATTAATGCCAGGCGGATATATTCGCGGTCTTTATAACCATTACAGACGATGACGCTGCGGGTCATGCCAGCATGCGCCAGCACCGCCATCAACTCTGCTTTCGAACCTGCTTCCAGTCCCAGCGGTTCGCCAGAATGAATCAGGGACTCAATCACGCGGCGATGCTGGTTAACTTTAATTGGATAAACGAGGAAGTAATCGCCGTTATAGCCGTAGGATTCCCGCGCACGTTTAAACGCGGCGTTTATGGAACGCAAACGGTGCTGCAGGATCTGCGGGAAACAGAACAGTGCAGGCAGACGCTGGCCCTGTGCTTCGCGGGTTTTCACCAACTGCGCGAGATCGACGCGAGCTTCCGGGACGTCCGGGTCCGGGCACACGCTGATGTGGCCCAGCTCGTTAACGTCATAGTAGTTATTGCCCCACCAGGCAATATTGTAAGTACGCAGCATCTTGCTGGCTTCCTGGGAGCTCATTGCAACCTCCTGCATGGAGCGTAGTACACCGTGTTCGCCCGCTGACGAAGGCAAACTCATAGACATGTCGTCAGACATAGCGAACCTCAAATTATTTTATTAAGTGTAAAACAGTTAACCACTATCGCAGCCTGAAACTGCGATAACAACCCATAAGCACATGGATTTTCCAGCAGTGTATGCTGACGCTCCGACTGCGCAATCGGTTTCTTTTTCATAACATTATTAAGCACATAACCGAACGTAAGTGTGACAGTTCGGCGAAACCACGAGAAAACTCTTGTTTTTACAAGAGCGCCCTTGTTCAGTCCTCAGTAACTGTAACCAGCTCTTGAATCCTGAGAAGCGCCGAGATGGGTATAACATCGGCAGGTATGCAAAGCAGAGATGCAGAGTGCGGGGAACGAATCTTCACCAGAACGGTGAGACAGGTTAAGCAGCAGACAACGGTTCATTATTTCGTATCACCTCCACGGCCGCCCGTTAAGACGAACCCACAAGCCAAAACTCTGATTTCAACCCGGCTGGAAGTGGCAACACGAAAGAAACGTCGTGTGCTTTTTATTTAAGCCGCGCGCCGCGTTTTATACCCCACAATGGCAGAAAATTGCAAAAGATAAATACGAAGAATGCCAGCATTGTCAGGAAAAATTTCCAGCCACGTTTCTAACAGAATGAGACACGATTCAAAAAAAAGTGGAAATCGGGTGAAGGATTGACCTAAAATAGCCATCCAGATGTTAATCCATCCATACTGATTAACACTCAGACTGCCAGTGTTTTTAACCTGTCGAGTCGTGGTAGGATCCGCTACCACAGAAAATCCACACAACAGTTTGAGCTAACCAAATTCTCTTTAGGTGATATTAAATATGGCAAAACACCTTTTTACGTCCGAGTCCGTCTCTGAAGGGCATCCTGACAAAATTGCTGACCAAATCTCTGATGCCGTTTTAGACGCGATCCTCGAACAGGATCCGAAAGCACGCGTTGCTTGCGAAACCTACGTAAAAACCGGCATGGTTTTAGTTGGCGGTGAAATCACCACCAGCGCCTGGGTAGACATCGAAGAGATCACCCGTAACACCGTTCGCGAAATTGGCTATGTACATTCCGACATGGGCTTTGACGCTAACTCCTGTGCGGTCCTGAGCGCTATCGGCAAACAATCTCCTGACATCAACCAGGGCGTTGACCGTGCCGATCCGCTGGAACAGGGCGCGGGCGACCAGGGTCTGATGTTTGGCTACGCAACCAACGAAACCGACGTGCTGATGCCAGCACCTATCACCTATGCACACCGTCTGGTACAGCGTCAGGCTGAAGTGCGTAAAAACGGCACTCTGCCGTGGCTGCGCCCGGACGCGAAAAGCCAGGTAACTTTCCAGTATGACGACGGCAAAATCGTCGGCATCGATGCTGTCGTGCTTTCCACTCAGCACTCTGAAGATATCGACCAGAAATCGCTGCAAGAAGCGGTAATGGAAGAGATCATCAAGCCGATTCTGCCCGCTGAATGGCTGACTTCCGCAACCAAATTCTTCATCAACCCGACCGGACGTTTTGTTATCGGCGGCCCGATGGGTGACTGCGGTCTGACTGGTCGTAAAATTATCGTTGATACCTACGGCGGCATGGCGCGTCACGGTGGCGGTGCGTTCTCCGGTAAAGATCCATCAAAAGTGGACCGTTCCGCAGCCTACGCAGCACGTTATGTCGCGAAAAACATCGTGGCTGCTGGCCTGGCTGACCGTTGCGAAATTCAGGTTTCCTACGCAATTGGCGTGGCTGAACCGACCTCCATCATGGTGGAAACTTTCGGTACCGAGAAAGTGCCTTCTGAACAGCTGACCCTGCTGGTACGTGAGTTCTTCGACCTGCGTCCATACGGTCTGATTCAGATGCTGGATCTGCTGCACCCGATCTACAAAGAGACTGCAGCATACGGTCATTTTGGTCGCGAACATTTCCCGTGGGAAAAAACCGACAAAGCGCAACTGCTGCGCGATGCTGCCGGTCTGAAGTAATCTTTCTTCACCTGCTTTCAAAGGCCAGCCTCGCGCTGGCCTTTTTCTTTTACCTCGCCGCGGTGGATAGGCGTTCACGCCGCATCCGGCAATGTGTCGGATGCGATGCTGCCGCATCTTATCCGACCTTGTATTAT
>NZ_VATQ01000030.1:0-75965 GCF_005781135.1 Escherichia sp. E3659
TACATTTCTTTGAAGGCTGAGATAATTTCGCGGGTAGTCATCCCTCTGGCATACAGCGCCAGGATCTGGTTGTCCATGCCGGTAATGCGGGTCTGATTTTTTTCATGTCCCAGATGGTGAGTCAGTTCAGCGTTGAGAGCAGCCTCAACACTGATTTTCTTGAGCAGGCGATCGAACTGACTGAGATCTTCAGGGGTTTTGAGATTTTTGGCCAGTTCGTTAGCCAGAGCCTGCAATTGTTTGTCGTCTATAATCTAACCTTCATTTGATGTTGAATTGAACATATCAAAATCAGGCAATTACACAAATCTATGTACAGGCTCCGATGGCATAGCGGAAAACTTCACCGCATCGCTGACGGACTTTCTTCGCTTTCTCCATAGCACCTCGTGCTTCTATCAACCTCAGTACTTCAAGTAGTTCAAGGGGCTGAATATCGGCTATAGGTCTGTGTCCAATATGCGGAAAAATGTCTTTCTCAAACGCCTCAATTATGTCTGAAGCATAGCCCTCAGACCATTTGGGAGATTTCATTTTGTGCCACTCTAACGCCACTTCTCTGAATGGGTTAAGTGTCTCGTTCGCTGCGTTTAAAGCATGCTTCTTTGCTTTTTTCACTTCGCCAGGATCTTCACCAGCGACGAGTAGTTTCTTTGCGTCTTCGCGTTTTTGTCTGGCATCGGCGAGGGTGACTGTTGGATAGACACCAAAGGACAAGCGCTTCTCTTTACCAGCAAAACGGTACTTCATACGCCAGTAACGCGAGCCATTAGGTTCAACCTGAAGGTACAGGCCACCTCCATCAGATAGCTTATAGCTCTTCTCTTTTCCTTTAGTGGCTTCAACCTTGCGGGCATTCAGCATCATTGGGGGCACATTTCCTAGACCGAACAGAACATGCCCCCAATTGTATGTTGATTTCAAGAGATAGGGGTTGACGTCAAATGACGAAGAATCTCGTAATATCTATGTTTTTAAAGGATTTTGTTAGTTTGAGATGACTTGGAAATACTAAGGGATGGTGCGATAATAGGAACAAAACATAAACAACAAACACATTGATATTTAATGATATTTTGACATTCCATTTTTATAGATACCCCCAAAAGTACCCCCAACTAATTTTCCATTGTCCTAAATTGTGCAAAAAAACGATTCTATTGTACTATTTTTCTTCAGGTATCTGCCTCATCAACAATCAATGATGAAGCTGGTGGATGCACACGGGTAACACGTTATTGGAATCCCTATATCGACAGCATGCCCACCAGCGTGAAGTAATTTTTAATTTCGCGGATGTAAAAATTTGACGAGGCGGGTAGTCACGAACAACTGGGTTACAGAGATTATACCCGCCACCACCTATGTTGATGAGGGCAATTATTAGTTGATATATCCACGCTCGTTTTCGCTTAATAGCAGAGCGTGCACAAAATTTGCATATTTCTATCTGCATTCCTCTATCGACACAGGAATATGAGATAGTGGACATGATGAAACAAATCTGTGCTGACATGTGAACATGTTTTCCCAGTAGGAATGATCTAAAGCAGTCCATGATGCGGCCCTGAAACGCAGAAGTTATTGAAGCCACTTTAAAATGGAGTAAAAATAGCTTATGGTTACCTTATATATTTAAAGAAAAAATAGGTATTGGAATAGTTTGGTAGAAAAGTTATGACAAAAACTGACAAATAAAAGCCCATAAAAATGAGCTTTTATTCCTCCTTATTATTTTTAGAGTTATCTTGTTTGTTTCGTAAGGTCATAAAAGTATTATACCAACTAGAAACACGAAATATAGCAAAAACGGCAGCTAACGCAGAGAATACTGAGTAAATAAATATAAAGTATGCAAAGAAGCTGAATGTTAACAGTACATACCTGTAAGCAACACCTAAATAATAATACATAAAAGCGTTATTTATGAGAATGCTACTATAGGCCTTGGTGACCAAGGCCGTTATTATAGTTAACAACTGCAATAATATAAAATGAACAAAGGTTGCATTCACAGACATATAAGGGGAATATTCTACCTCTCCATTTTCACTTTCTTCATCTCCAGTTATTATTTTTTTGAAAGCCTCATCTCCAATAGCAATCCACATAGCAAAACCACCCAGTGAAAAACCCAAAAGGTTCGGCATTAACGACAGAATATCATTCCACCACCCCTGATGAGACCAAGATGGATAAAGAATCACTGTCATAAAAAAAGCACACCAAAAATAGCGACTTTTAAATACAGCCCCAGCGCCACCATAGATCTTCCAGTATCTAGCCATTGCACTGGTTGATTCTTTTACTTTACTCATTACTTTCTCAGAAGCCTCTTAAACTCATCTGCTAAAGATTTTGCTCTTAATAACAATAGCTCAGTAACTGATGTTACGTCAGAATCATATGATTCAACCCTTTGAAGTGGTAAATCGCTTGAGGCATGAACCTCAACTAATCCCGCCTCATTAATCCTACGTATGCTAACTTCGCCATTTCTCGAAGCAATAAGAGCATCCTGCTTTAACTCACTATCAGGTTTAATTTCCTGACCACGCTCAGATTTATATGTTTTATCTTCTTCAATAACGCCAATACGTTTGAAACGCTTTTGCATAATACTTTCTGCAGAAGCGAGATCATCTGGGTTAGGACGTCGAGTAACCATATTTATACACGTAATGCCTTTTAAAGAAAGCATACGTTCTACGTTATCTGGCTCGGTTAATATTGTAACATTAATCTTCCCAAACTTCTCTATAATTCTCTCATGAGAAAATATTCCATTCAGAAAATTTTCTATTTGTTTTGATGTAAGATGCCGACCTTTGTCCTGCATCTCATAAACTAAAAGATGGCTGGCAGGTAGAAAAACAAAAGAGAATCGAGCTACATTTGGTTTTAAATTCTCAGGTATACTTATCCTTTCCTTTTGCTCATCTGAGGCAATGTCTTTCTTTACAATATCGAACCAATCTCCATCAACATCAATATCTGTATACTTTAGAATTTCCCCTTCAAAAGGTTCACTAACTACCTGATCTTTCCTGTAAGGATAAAAGTGTGATAAAGTCGCGAAAGAGTCCCCCCTCAAATTAACATTTCTCGCGTTTTTTCTTGCCATTCTGAACAATTCTACATATTTTTCTGGCGAGTGGGGATGCATTGTTATATTCACCGCCCCATAAGTTAATTTTTTTGGTCTTGCCATTTTATCAGTGTTTCCTTATTGAGTTAAAAAGCAATATATACATGAAAAACATAAAGAAAACCATGTCTTAACGCACACCACTTAATAACCAAAAGGAATAAAAAACGATAGTGTTATTCAATAACAGTACAGAATGCTCTCCCCACCATGCCAACCTATTTCGTAGTACAGCTCTCATACAAGTGAATGGCATACAAAAAAGTTACCCCGAACAGGCCGTCTCAGTAAAAATGCTCCTTAAATCAACATCCAAATTAATGCCACCTGCAACAAAAAACCTTACCCTTAGGCTTAATGTTTGGCTTGGCTGTAGCCTTACCGTAACGTTCCGCTCACCGTCGCGGCCTGTCCGGTTTCCGCCACTGATACGGCCTCACATCATCATGCTGGTGGCGTTCCTGTTGCAGCACAACGGAAACAGGCGCTGAACACCTGTTAATTTTGCTTGCTGGTTGTTTGATTCTGGCAATGCCGCGGATCATCTCCAGCAAATCGGCTTCGGTGATGGTCATGATTTACACCTTAGGAAATCTTAGGGGGCTGGTTGACACTTTCCGGCTTAAGACCTTAATAAATCTTAATATCGCAGGTTGACACACTTGACACTTTTTCGGGAAAAACCTTAACAAAACTTAACCATCCCTGGCATTTCTAAGCATGGCAACTTGACACTTTTCGCGATTTTTTCGGTTTTTTGACGTGGTGAATATGGTACAAGGCCAGTAATGGCGCGGCTTCCAGCAAGGTTGACACTTTTTCGCGTTCAGAGTGTAAAGTGTCAACCTGGCAAGCTGCTCAACTTGACACTTTTTGAGGTCATTGATGGCCTGATTTTTCCCATTCAGCCAGGGCGTTTAGTCCTGCCTCACTCCATGTGTCCTGTTCATCGGGACAATCGCTGGCAACATAGCATAGTTCACAACGCAGCATACGAATTGCCAGCCAGGCATTACCCCGCAAATTGTATTGTTCAAAGTAATGCTGTCCTTCATCATCCTCAAGGCAGATAGCACCATCATCAAGAAAGTGCACTTCCCAGCCTAATTCCCCGGCTGCATTCAGCACACGCTGCCGTATGTCATCGTCCGTTACTGGTGCAGGGATTTTACCGTCTCTGGCCTTAACTGCTTTCCAGAACTCGCCCCACGTCATTTCCAGCGTTCTCTCTGGCCACATTTCAGAAACTGTGTCTTTTCCCTGTGCTGGTGGGCTGTTCCGCTGCTCTGTCGCTTCCACATCGATTTTTTTACCGGACATGACCACTTCGCCTTTCTCGATCCAGTCGTAAACTGTCTGGCGGCTTACGCCTTTGTGTTTGGCATATTCTGCCTTACTCATCAGCATTATGACTCACCCTTCTTTTTCCAGTTGAGCCAGCCGCCCGGATATTTCTTCCAGTTTTTCCAGGGCTGGCTTGCAGGCCGCATCAATAACGTCCCGGACCATTCCGGCAAGCTGCTCTTCTGCTGTCGGCGTTGTTACCTCCACACCCGATGGTTTCCCGCCCTTATCCCAAACACCAAGCGGCACGAGTGCAACGTGATCGATAAGAAATGGCGTACCCTCAATAAAAAAATTGTCCTCGCCCATTACATCAGGAACTTCAGCCCCACCGGACGCACCACAAAACACAACCGACGGGCTGGTGGATACCTCCCCCCGTGCTTTCTGGATGTAATCGATGATTTCCTGCCCGTAAATCCGGCATACGCCCCACACCTCGTCACCGCGAATATACGGCAACATGACGGTGCCAATAATGCGCGAGCGTTCGCCCACGTCTTCAAGGGTTTTGCTTTCGGGATGGTCGATAATGACGGGTACTCCGGCGCAACGTTCCAGGAACTGCGGATTGAGATAAGTTTGCGGTGAACGCCAGACAAATTCTTTTTCTTCGGCGCGGTAGGCCATGCCAGTCCCTGTAATACGCAGGTTAACCAGCCACATGTTGGAGAACTGATAAGGCGACGGTAGCTGACCGTCCCGAATCTGCTTTGCCGCCTCAATTTCTGTTAAAAGCATAATGTCACCCGGTTATAAGCAATAAGCCCCGCCAAATCAGGCAGGGCTGAAATCAGCACGTTTTTCATGCCCCCGCGAGGCTTGCAACGTTAATTTTGACCAGGCGACGGGGAGGGATTTTGAAGGCGTTCAGCCAGACGTTCGGATCGCCCTGATATTCAGTAATACGACGACCAGCTTCATCCATTCTTACGGTTTTACCCAAATGGCCCGGCGTGTTTTCCACGGCCCACTGTGCACTCTCCTGGGCAGCCTGGTAAATCTGTTCTTCCAGCACCGCCAGCGTTGCAGAATCTGAAACGGAACGAATATCCACATCTCTGAATTTTTTCGCTATCCTCTGTGCGCCAATTAATGCGCGCTTGCGGTAATCCATCGACTTTTCACCAGCAAACGGGGCCGGAGCGCGACGGCCCATATTGCTGTATGCGGAATCCGCTTTAGCCTGGGCTTCTGCCAGTGAGGATTCATCTTCGACTGACGCGACGATGTTTTGATTCGCGTTATCCTCATCTGCTTTTGTGAAATCCTGTGCGGGGATCGCATTCAGAATTTCGATAATCTCCTGCGGAGTGCTGCCCTGCGACTCTGACAGAGCGTTAACTACCTCCATCAGTTTTAATCGCAAATCTTCTTTGCTTGCTGGCATTTTTACCACCTCTCTTTTTTCACCAAAAAATCACGACCATCAGGCCGGACGTTCTACGGGATAAAGCGCCCGCTGCATTAAACGCCGGGCGACCTCATGAATGCTCGGAGCAATCCCCAGCGGAGAATTGCGGCGTTCCTCGTCCTGAATGCGCTGTAATGCTTCAATCTGATCACGAGCGAGTAAAACGGGTTTCACGCTGGCTTTTCTCATAGTCATATCTCCTGAACAAAACAATGGCTATAATTGCATAAACTGAAATAACGATCTACATCATTGCAATTTATGAAACGATAACGCATGATGATCGCGTTCTTCCCATTGACTTCAATCACCTGAAAAACAAAGCCCGCAACACTTCTGGCTGCGGGCTTTTTACTGGCACAAAAAAGCCGGGAAAAATCCCGGCCTCCGTCACTGACTGCAATTTTTCGATCCAGGATATTTCCTGAATGCCTTACCATTGGGCTGATGTAATCCCATTCCGGCATGTGCCCGGCTGATGGTTTCGCGCATCTCCCCGAAATTATCCTGCCTTGCTGGTGGGCGTGCTGCCTTGTGGATACATTCCGCGCGGCGCTTTGCCGCCTGTTCCCGTGCCTTGTCACCGTTCGCCAG
Source organism: Escherichia sp. E3659 (assembly GCF_005781135.1). Lineage (NCBI taxonomy): Bacteria > Pseudomonadati > Pseudomonadota > Gammaproteobacteria > Enterobacterales > Enterobacteriaceae > Escherichia > Escherichia sp. E3659. The sequence goes on from NZ_VATQ01000030.1 coordinate 6,501, forward strand.
CATAATGACCTCAGCCCACCGTTCCGCCGCTCTCCGGTACAGACCACGCGCTTCCAGTGCTTCGGCTTTACTGTCGCGTATCATGCGCTTTTTCCCTCCTTCATGGCCTTACGCTGGCGCTTACGCTTTTCATTCAGCGCCACCAGCCGCGTTTCTGCGTCCTGTTGTTCCTGTGGTGTCACCTCGCCGCACGGCTGGCCTTTCAGGTCGTAGCGTACCCCACCAGCCATTAAGGCGCGGTAATAGCGCGGACACTGCGCATAAGATGCCAGCGTCGCACGCAATGCCCCTGGCCCGAATGCCAGCCCCCTGACGGCGAGATCCTGCATCAGGTCGTCGAATATCCCCACCTTCAGCGGCTTCGGAGCTTCCCGGCTGAATAATTCAGGCCACAACTCAGTGAGGCGGTTAACGCGTCGGCGGTTTTTGCGCTGGCGTTTGGTCATATGCCGCCACGGTGTCGCCCCTGTGGGCTTCTGCTGCGCTTTCTGGTTACCGGGCATCACTTTATGCGCCGATGTGGTTTTATCCTGCTCTTGCGCCGCCTGCGTCGTTTTCTGCGGCGTGCCGTAAATGCCTTTCGGTTTTCTGTTAATGGTCAGCTTAGTCATGCTTTGCCCCATCGTTACAACTGTCTACCAACTGTCTACCGATATAATTGATTGATTTATTTAATGTTATTAACACATAACAAAAAAACAATCTGCAAACTGTCTACCGCATTAATACATTGATAATTAATGATTTTTACTAAATGGTAGATAGTGTAGATAGTTAAAAGAGAAATTTAAAAAATGAACCCTTAACTATCTGTTTTTTTATATACCCCCCCCGTGGTTTAGGAATATAGAAATAACTGTCTACCTCTCTACCACATTAAAAATACCTATATAATTCAAAATATTAATTAGTAGATGGTTGGTAGAGGGTTAAGTATTACTGTCTACCAACCGTCTACCTTTACGTTTCAGCTTATAAATTTCGTATTATGTTCTCCAACGGCGCTGATATAACATTCTGTTTTCATTTTTAACATCCATGATTTTTTAATTCCTCACCTGCTGCACAGTGAGAATTCATGAAGTTAATAACAGTATGATTTTAAATATATTTTTAAGTACCCACTTTTAACCCCCTATATATACGCAAAAGTGGGGTAAATAGTTAATTTTTAGTTAATATATTGCATTGATTATTTTTTAATCCCCCTATTACTTTCATCGCATAGTTTTCATTTACCCATCACTACCCATTTTTATTACCCACTTTTTCAATTTCTCACCACGCCAAAAATTGGGATTCCACGAGTTGATAATTCATTGTTTTATTTTGAATTTTTCACTCCCCACTTTTTTGTATATATACAGGTTGAAAAGTGGGGAAAAATGGCTTCTTTGGCTCTCATTGCTCACTCTCCCCACTTTTGCTCCCCACTTTTTACAGTGGGCGCACGTCATCACCGTCAATAGTGATTACGCCGTCACCTTCCAGCTTGTACAGCCAGCGCCGGAAGTGTTTCATCTCATACCCCAGCTTTTTCATGTCATCGCGCAATAACGGAATAGTGCATTTATCTCCGCGTTGCGTGCGTGAACGAATACAGCCCCATAGTGCGGCGTGATTCTCCGTCTTGTTCCCGGCTTCCTCGATGCGCTCCAGTTCAACGGGTGGGCGCGGCTTATCCACAACCACCAACGACGTGATTAACTCCCCGCCTTCATCCTTGAAAAGCTCAACCTCGCGCAAATCGCAAGCCATTTCTTTCAGTTCCTCCGCATCCTTCATCTTGGTGCATGCGATAACCAGGGCTTCACCGTCTGCACCTTCACGCCGTATCCGGTACTTTCATCTTATGGGTAGACAAGGTAGATAACAGGTAGACAACAAAGAAACGGTTATCTACCCACTTAACACAATGATAAAAAACAACTTTTATCTATTAGGTAGATAGGGTAGATAGTAAAAGTGACTTTCTTTTAACTCTCCATTCTCTAACCTGTATTTTCCTTTCGCTGCGTAAAAAAGTTTTTAAGCGAGATATTGTCTACCCTATCTACCTATTTCGCTGAATCCCTTGTGGCGCAAGGGTTTCAGCGGGTAGGCATTCATAAAACTAGCATCTACCCAATATCTACCCGTCTACCTGTTGCAGGCATTACTCTTATAAAAATTCCTCGGTTCTCTCCGTTCTTATAACGTTAGTTTGTGTTCGTCCTTTAAAACCTCTGGTCAGATATTCAGCTCCATATTCTCTTGCAGCCGCCTTCATGGCCTTACCAAAATCATTAACACTTAATTTTTCTTCTTTGCCTATGTACTCCATAAAGGCAAGATAAAGCCTGTACAGACTTGTACGTGGGTTAAGGTCAACTGTTCTCTTACCGCCACCCATCATCATTCCATGCGGTTCGTCAAGAAATGCAAGCGCCGCACATAACCCAATGACAGGATCAGTTTCCTGTTTTATTTTCAGAGCTTCGGCACCGTCACGCTGCTCAAGCAATAATTCTCGTGCTTTTTCTGGATCTGAAAAGTTAGTAAGCAGTCGACGAATAATGACAGGTATTTCTGCCGCTATCTTTTGCGGTAATTCTTTATCCTTTTCGGCCTCCCTTACAATATTATCGAACTGAAAAATTACACGTCGACGTGCAACGCCTCCGGCCCGTTCGGTGAATATCATCGGCACGTTGTTTGTTGCCAGCACGACAGCCCTGATAATTGCTGTGAAACGCTTCTCATATTTCGGGTTAATTTCCACGGGGTCGCCGCCAGTTATTTTCTTGATTCCCGATCCTTCGCCTGTATATTTCGGCTGGTCTGCCAGGACAATAAGACGACTTCCGACAACCTGTGCACGCCCGCCAGCATCATCAAGCGATGTCATTTCGGCGCTTACCGTGTTCTGTTTCCCTGCCAGAAGGGTGGCTATGTGCGTAAATGTGCTCTTGCCGCTCCCGCCGTCTCCTGTGGCCTCAATAAACATTTGCCAGTCGTACCGGTTAGCCATAATCATGTACAGCGCGGCGCATATACGCATCATCTTTCGCGGGTCTTTTCCTGCAGCGTGATCAAGCCATTTATGAAAGTTTGGCGCGTTGTCGCGGATGTTCTCCCCTGGTGCTGGTGGCGTGTACTCAATGCCGTTATGCGTGGTGATCCAGTTATCCAGCGAGTGCGGGGAAAATTCGCCAGTTTTCAGGTCAAACACGCCATTAGCGAACGGCAATAAATCACCTGACGGCTCCCCCATTGGCCTGGCCATAACTTTTAAAGCATCCACAGCATTGCTTATTGCTCTCCGGCTAAACGCTGTTCCGTTTTCTTCGTAAATAGCCACCATTTCACGACTAAGATCCAGTGTGCTTACCGGAACCCAAAAATCATCGCGCCAGACGTGGACAACCTCACTCTCCTGATTCATTGCTACATCCTGAAATCGTTCAGCTAAAAGTTTTGCCCTTTGGCTGTCCGCCATTCTGGAAAGAGATATTTTGTGTTTTTTCTCGGTCCTTCCTGACAGAATTTCTCCGCGCTCAGCCTGTTCGCGTAACCGTTGCAGGTAGTCGCGCCAGTTCTCCGGCTCCCGGTCAGGGATACCTTTGTATAATTTCGCGTCCTGTACGCCAGCCAGCGCCAGTTTTTCGGCGACAGCGTTAATCAGGATTGGCTCAATCTCCCCCGCAAGATAGACACGTGCATATAACCGCCCATCATCAACAATTCGCACGTTGTCCAGGTCTGCCAGTTGTTTTGGCCCCAGCCAGACCGGAGGGATTTTATCGGCGGCAATTTTTAGTCCCCATCCTTCCTCCCATGTTTTAGCGTGAGCAAAGGCATCAGCACCGGCAAAAATAATCACTTCAATGGATTTATCCTTCGGCTGATATTTCAAATTCGGTGCGTTTTTCACTTCTTACCTCCCCGCTCACGAATAATTTCACGTACTGTCCTGATGCGTTCCGCGCCCGTGACGCTCATGATTTTGTCGATGTCGCTTAATTCTGCTGGTGGCGCTTTACTTACAAGGATGAATTCCCTTTCAAAGCGCATATGTGACGACACGCAGGGATGCGCATACCCTTCGCGGATATAGGTCACACGATAAGCACTCACCGTTTTTACCGTTATCTGACTGCCGTATTTATCCCGGAAAATATCGCCGGGGCGAATTTCAGGCCGAGAGAGACCGCTGGCAGTAAAGCCAGAATTTTTCTTTTTCATGGTTTTATTTTCCTGTCAGCAGTTCCGGTTTTATTCCTGCACGAATACAGAGTTCAGAAAAGCCTTCTACCGTACTTACAATTTCATTATTTCGCAGTCGGCATTGTGATTTCACGTTCCCTTTATCCAGGTAAACCAGTACGCGTCCGGTGAAATCATCTGGCACATTCAGGGTAATTGTCATTGTTGCTGGCTGATTACCCATGATGCACCCCCTGAATGACCTGGTAACCGCAACTGGTCAGCAATTCGATAAATTCCGGCAGTGTGCCGAAACAGCAATCATCACGCAGCCGTTCGCGGGATACTTCAACGCCGTTTTCGTAGTGACTCACCATGCGTCCGGTAAAATGCAGATCATCATCGTGATGGCACGTTGACGGCTTAATCAGTCGCGCACGTTCCGCCATTTCCAGCAATGCTTCAACGCTTCCGGCAATTGCACCATCCGGCAGGTGGTAATTACGCACTATGCGCCCGTTCTCCACATTGACCAGTAGCTGCCCGGTAAATTTCTCGTCAAACTGAATGCTGTTAAGGTCAGAAATTGACAGGTTATGCATGGTGCACCTCCTGGCGAATACGGGCAGCGAATACCATCACGCAGCCAGCCGGGGATTGCTGGCGGGCTTCCTGTTCGCTGGTGGCCTCGATGTGAATTACGCGCGGTTGTGCCGTGCTCAGGGCGATAAAACGCCAGATGTATTTATTCAGGTTGTGCGAGTCCCGCCCTTGCGGGTGTGTGGTATGATTTCTCATAGCTACCTCGATACTTCTGCTATCGTTGGTGGTTAGACGCCCTGCATGTGTTCCAGCACTGCGGGGCGTTGTTTTTTGCGTAATGGTAAGTACAATGGTAATTACCATGTAACTATAGTAATTAAGGGTAATTACCATGTCAACACCATTAGAGAAACGATCACCACCATACCAAATGCGACTACCAGAAGAATTTAGAGCGCAACTTGAGGAGGCAGCCAAGGCAGACGGCGACACCTCATTAGCTACTTGGATTAAACGAATACTCCGCAAAGAATTACAACAGCGCGGTATCGAGCCAAAAGGCTGACGCCCAGAAAAAATCGCATCAGTCGCGCCACCAGCAAAATTTTTTGCTTTCCGGACGACGTGGCCAACGACATTTTGCAGCAAAATATTCTGCATTTCTGGCGTGCTGTAGTAACGGTGATCAGCGCCTTCACTCTGTGCGACCACAACGCTATAATCTGCCTCGTAGACAGTAAGCAATATGGTGCTACAGGTAATTCGTTCACAAAGGCGCTCCGGCAACGGGGCGCTTTCTCTTTTTGTAACGGTCAGAGCGTTACACATGGCTGTTTTCCTCCATGCGACGGGCTAACCAACGCTGCGAAAGGCGAATTAATTCAGCTTTCCGCTGGTGGTAGTCCTGGCCTAACTCAATCAGCGTGATATTGCTCTGCTCAAGGTAAGAAAGGTGCTCAAGCTGCAACGTGCTCATGTGGTCGCGTGGTTCGCCTGTGATGCCGTTCGCCTGCGCCCACTGTTTTGCAGTCATGCCACCCAGCACGATACGCGCCAGCATATTGGCTTCCGTGGTGTAGTGGTGCTGGAACGTGTTTTTACCCAGTTCAGCCCGGTACGCCTCCAGCGCGGCGCACATCGGCTTAAAGTAGCTGGCAACGGTGATACGGGCTTTCAGTTCCCGGCGTAAAGCTGCGGAACGCACAGGCGCTACCTTGTGTAGCTCCTCCTCGCATTTGATGAAGTACTGACGAACGGCGCGGCCCTGTTCGGTACGTTCGACCATCGCCAGTTCTTTCGCCATGTTCGTGGTGATGATGTACTCAAGAGCTGTTTGCTGGCGAGATTTTGCGCTCACCGGATCGGGTCGGCTCAAATATTCAACAACCTCATAATCCACGCCTTCCGTGAAGCCGTATTCTTCAATGCGCCCCTTGATCCACGAACGGAAAACGCGCCCTACACCTAACGCCTTATGCAACGCTCTGGCGCTAACAATATTGGTTTCACGCCCGCCAATAACGCCGGAAATAACCGGGATAATTTCGCCGAAATTTTGCAGATTCTGGTTTTCAGGCCGAATGAATCCCTGCCCCTGTACGGGCGTTTTTGGAAATTTCATAAAAACTCCTGCTATCGAATTAAGTTACTTTTATTTGCTGGTGGATAGCTGGGACTTCTGGCCCCGTAGCCATTTAATCAGGTAGCTGTTCCGCGTGATTCCGCAATACGCTGATTAATCCACTCGTCAATTTCACTCTCAACGAAAGCAATCGCTCGCGAGCCAATTTTAACTGATGCAGGAAATTTACCTTGCCCCATAAGGCGATAAATCCATGCCTTGCTATATCCAGTTCTACGCTGAACTTCCGTTAAACGAATAAGCGTATTTGACATATATTTACCTCATAACGTCTACTCAATTTGACGAGGTAATCATGGCACAGAAATAACGAATATTTTCATACCTTCATGCCTAATGGTAATCGGGAATATTTTTACCCTAAGGGTAATAGTAAAATTGATGGGAAAGCATACAAAAATACCCTAAGGGTGAGGTCTGATTACCCTTAGGGTGAGACGCGAACAAAACATGAGATACCACTAGGGCAAGGCTTCATCGTTTGATAGGACAGGCGACAAGCTCAATAGATGCGGCCTGTCGGGAGGTAAAACCTCGTTTTTCAAGCTCAGTAGTAATCGCGCCCTGGTTTCCCCTAGTTGCGCGATCATTCTCTGGGTCGTAATTGGCCCACTCTCTGTTTCTAATATCGATAGCCAGATACAATGGGTCATCATCACGATACGCCCTTAGCAAAATCGGGCGCTCCTTTTCTAACTGATTTACCCGCTCCCTTAACGATTCATTTTCTTTTTCCAGCATTGCAATTCGGGATAAAAAATCATCATCTGTACGCAATTCTTTATGTTCAATATTGCTTCCTTGCGCCTCGTTATTTTCAGAAGAGTCAGCACATTCCAGATTCATTAACCCGTCAAGGATTTCTGGGAAAATTTCGAAAATTTCATTTCTTCTGAATCCCATTGCCTCAAATTCGGCGTCTTCCCAATAACCAGATACCAGAAAACCACTCTCATCCCTCTCACAAGGTAAACAACCACGCTCCCTAACCGTATCCAGTTTTGCATAAAGAAAGTTAAAATCAGATCTCCACTCAAACGGATCCGAAGAATAAAGTTCCACCTCATTTAATGAATTTACTGTGTACAGGGTAATACCTGGATTTACTGTATTTATTCTCTTGAGTATCCAGGTAATGACTTCTGAAATATTAGCATCAACAACTTTAAATACATCATCAAGAAAATCACGTAAATAAATAAACTCTTTTTTGTATTCATTTAATTCGGCATGAATATCAACCATACGCACACCTCTGCGCCCTCTACCGTAGTGGCTGTGCCAGTCCGCAGAGGTGTACGGATTTTCGGGAGCGACCCTAGACACAGCCTTTTCTTAATCGCTCAAAGTCTACTACTGTATACTCAACCAGTCACCCGCATTTTCCGAACTCACCATGCACCACATTTCCGCCATGCTCGAGCGAATCCATATAATCAGCGTACCACTGAAGCATTTCCCGCCGCCCATCCAGATATTGCGCATGGTTGTATGTGCCACGAATTGAGTTTTTATCGACGTGCGCAAGCTGTGTCTCTATCCACGCGGTGTTATAGCCCTGCTCATGCAAAATGGTGCTCATAGTGTGCCGGAAGCCATGACCAGTAACCTTTCCGTTATAGCCGATGCGTTTAAATACTTGGTTTATGCTAGCCTCGCTCATTGTTTTCCTTGGATCATTACGGCCGGGAAACATAAGCGGATAATTGCCAGTTAGTTCTTTAATCTGCCCAATAAGCGAAAGAGCCTGCTCAGACAAAGGCACCACATGAGGGCGACGCATTTTCATCCGTGAAGCAGGTATCTCCCAGATAGCCTTGTTGAGATCGATTTCATCCCATAATGCACCGCGCAGTTCGCCAGTCCGCAAACCGGTGATAATCAGTAGACGAGCCGCCATAACAACCAATGCACTTCCTGAGTAACTGGACAATGCCTTGAAAAAATCAGGTAATTCTTTGGCTGTGAGGAAAGGATAATGATTAGATTCATGACCTTGCATCGCGCTGGTGAGATCCGGTGCAGGGTTATACTCAGCACGTCCAGTGACAATTGCATAGCGGAAAACTTCCCCGCATCGCTGCCTCACTTTTTTGGCTTTTTCGGTAGCACCGCGCCCCTCGATGCGCCGCAGCACATTCAGCAGTTCAAGTGGTTTGATTTCGGCGATTGGTTTTTTGCCAATGTAAGGGAACACATCTTTGTTGAAGGCTTCGAGGATGTCTGAAGCATAACCAGCAGACCATTTTTTTAATTTGCTGCTGTGCCACTCAAGGGCAATATCTTTGAAGGTGTTGTTTAACTGCGTTTCCCGGGCAATCTTTTCCTCTCGTTTCGCTTCCATCGGATCGATACCCCCAGCGATACCCCTTTTAGCTTCTTCACGTTTTGCACGAGCATCAGCCAAGGTAACTTCAGGATACACACCTAGTGCTAACAGCTTCTCTTTACCAGCTACACGATACTTGAAGCGCCAATATTTTCCTCCACTAGGTTTTACCAGGAGATACAGACCACCACCATCAGCCAGCTTGTAAGCCTTCTCTTTTGGCTTGGCAGTGTCTATTTGACGGGCATTGAGTTTCACTTGGGGGTACCTCCACTAAACCGAACAGCAAATACCCCCAAAAGTACCCCCAATTGACTGTAGATTTTGGGGTACTTAAGTAGACGTCAAAAGACTAAAAGGGGCGCTAACATGCGGATTATAAGAGGTTTTTAAATACTTGAGTAGACTTGGGGAGACATTAGAATGGTGCCGATAATAGGAGTCGAACCTACGACCTTCGCATTACGAATGCGCTGCTCTACCAACTGAGCTATATCGGCCCTGAAAGGAAATGTTCACGAACGTGAATCACGGTGGACAAGGTTAAAACTAACCGGGCGATGCGTCAATGGCCTTGTGAATCAAATGGCTACTTTTGCATCACCCGTTTTTATTTACGCACGAATGGTGTAATCACCGATGCCGATCCACTTGTAGGTGGTCAGTGCTTCCAGCCCCATTGGGCCACGCGCGTGGAGTTTTTGTGTGCTTACCGCCACTTCTGCACCCAGTCCAAACTGGCCGCCGTCGGTAAAACGCGTAGAGGCGTTAACGTAAACAGCGGACGAATCAACTTCGTTGACAAAACGCTGGGCGTTGCGCATATCGCGGGTCAGGATCGCATCGGAGTGTTGCGTGCCGTGTTCACGAATATGGGCGATGGCATCGTCAAGATCGCTGACGATTTTGACGTTCAAATCTAATGACAGAAACTCATCGTCATACTCTTCCGCTTTAACAGCCACCACCTTTGCGGGGCCTGTCTGCAACTGCACCATTGCGCCAGCATCTGCGTGTAACGTCACGCCGCTTTCCGCCATTTGTTTGCTAAATGCGGGCAGGAAGCTATCGGCGATGTTTTTATTCACCAGCAACGTTTCAACCGTATTACATGTGCTCGGACGCTGGGTTTTCGCGTTGACGATGACTTTCAGGGCTTCAGCGATCTCTGCACTTTCATCAACGTAAATATGGCATACGCCTATACCGCCTGTGATCACCGGGATTGTCGACTGTTCGCGGCACAGCTTATGCAAACCAGCGCCACCGCGCGGGATCAGCATGTCGATATATTTATCCATACGCAGCATTTCACTGACCAACGCGCGGTCAGGATTATCAATTGCCTGTACTGCACCTGCCGGTAAACCGCAGGATTTCAGGGCGTCCTGAATCACCGCCACCGTTGCAGCGTTAGTGCGGCAGGTTTCTTTGCCGCCACGCAGGATCACCGCGTTACCCGTTTTCAGGCACAGCGAAGCGACATCAACCGTCACGTTCGGCCGCGCTTCATAAATCACGCCAATCACACCCAGCGGCACGCGACGGCGCTCCAGACGCAGGCCACTGTCCAGCACGCCACCATCGATTACCTGCCCCACCGGATCGGCGAGGTTACACACCTGGCGCACATCATCGGCAATGCCTTTCAGCCGTGCGGGCGTCAGTGCCAGACGGTCAAGCATCGCTTCGCTAAGGCCATTGGCACGCGCGTCAGCAACATCCTGCGCGTTAGCGTTGAGGATGATTTCGCTTTGTGCTTCCAGTTCATCGGCGATTTTTTCCAGCACACGATTTTTTTCGCGGCTGGAGAGTTGCGCTAATTTATACGAGGCTTGCTTCGCGGCAATGCCCATTTGTTCCAGCATCAGCCTGCTCCTTAACGGGTAATCATGTCATCACGGTGAACGGCAACCGGGCCGTATTCATATCCCAGTATTGCATCAATTTCTTGCGAGTGGTGTCCGGCAATACGGCGTAATGCATCGCTGTTGTAACGACTGACGCCGTGGGCGATATCGCGGCCTTCAAGGTTGCAAATGCGGATGACTTCACCACGCGAGAAATTGCCAGTCACGCTTTTAATGCCTTTCGGCAACAGGGAGCTGCCGCGTTCAAGAATGGCGGCAGTTGCCCCTTCATCTACCGTAATTTCACCCGCAGGCGGCGCACCGAAAATCCAGCGTTTACGGTTTTCAAGCGGAGTCGCCTGGGCATGGAACAGCGTACCGACGGAAATGCCTTCCATCACATCACCAATAACGCCCGGCTTGCTGCCCGCGGCAATAATGGTGTCGATGCCCGCACGGCAAGCCACGTCTGCGGCCTGCAATTTGGTACTCATGCCGCCAGTTCCGAGGCCTGAAACGCTGTCACCGGCAATCGCGCGCAGTGCGTCATCAATGCCGTAAACATCTTTAATCAGTTCTGCCTGCGGATTGCTGCGCGGGTCAGCGGTATACAAACCTTTTTGATCGGTCAGCAGCAGCAGTTTATCGGCACCCGCCAGAATCGCCGCCAGCGCAGAAAGGTTGTCGTTGTCACCAACTTTAATTTCTGCCGTAGCGACAGCATCGTTCTCATTGATTACTGGAACGATGTTGTTATCGAGCAGCGCACGCAGCGTATCGCGAGCGTTCAGGAAGCGTTCACGGTCTTCCATATCGGCACGGGTCAGCAGCATTTGCCCGACGTGAATGCCATAAATCGAAAACAGCTGTTCCCACAGTTGAATCAGTCGACTCTGCCCTACCGCCGCCAGCAGTTGTTTTGAGGCGATAGTCGCTGGCAGTTCCGGGTAACCCAGGTGCTCACGTCCGGCGGCAATCGCGCCCGACGTCACAATGACTATCCGATGCCCGGCGGCATGTAACTGCGCGCACTGGCGAACAAGTTCAACGATATGGGCACGGTTCAGGCGGCGCGATCCGCCTGTTAGCACACTGGTGCCGAGTTTTACCACCAGCGTCTGGCTGTCACTCATGATTCTCTGCCATTCAATTTTAGGAAAAATGATATCAAACGAACGTTTTAGCAGGACTGTCGCCGGTTGCCAACCATCTGCGAGCAAAGCATAGCGTTTTGTTGCGCGGGATCAGCAAGCGTAACGGCAGTTGTTTACGCTTTTATTACAGATTTAATAAATTAGCACATTTTAAGAATATTATTAAGCTGTAATATATCTTTAACAATTTCACGTTAAAAACTTTCCTGTTTTCAACGGGACTCTCCCGAAGAATATTCGCGCGTTAATTAAAATCAGGAATGAAAATGAAAAAGAGCACTCTGGCATTAGTGGTGATGGGCATTGTGGCATCTGCATCCGTACAGGCCGCAGAAGTATATAACAAAGACGGTAATAAACTGGATATTTATGGCAAAGTTAAAGCCATGCATTATATGAGTGATAATGACAGTAAAGATGGCGACCAGAGTTATATCCGCTTTGGTTTTAAAGGTGAAACACAAATTAACGATCAACTGACTGGTTATGGTCGTTGGGAAGCAGAGTTTGCTGGTAATAAAGCAGAGAGCGATACCGCACAGCAAAAAACACGTCTCGCTTTTGCCGGATTGAAATATAAAGATTTGGGTTCTTTCGATTATGGTCGTAACCTGGGCGCGCTGTATGACGTGGAAGCCTGGACCGATATGTTCCCGGAATTTGGTGGCGACTCCTCGGCGCAGACCGATAACTTTATGACCAAACGCGCCAGCGGGCTGGCGACTTATCGTAACACCGACTTCTTCGGCGTTATCGATGGCTTGAATTTAACCTTGCAATATCAAGGGAAAAACGAAAATCGCGATGTGAAAAAGCAGAATGGCGATGGCTTCGGCACCTCGTTAACCTATGACTTCGGCGGCAGCGATTTCGCCATCAGTGGGGCCTATACCAACTCTGATCGCACCAACGAGCAAAACCAGCAAAGCCGTGGCACGGGCAAGCGCGCAGAAGCGTGGGCAACGGGCCTGAAATACGATGCTAATAATATTTATCTGGCCACCTTCTATTCTGAAACACGCAAAATGACGCCAATCTCTGGCGGCTTTGCCAATAAGACGCAGAACTTTGAAGCGGTCGCACAATACCAGTTCGACTTTGGTCTGCGTCCATCACTGGGTTACGTCTTATCGAAAGGGAAAGATATTGAAGGCATCGGCGATGAAGATCTGGTCAATTACATCGATGTCGGTGCTACGTATTATTTCAACAAAAATATGTCAGCGTTTGTTGATTATAAAATCAATCAGCTGGATAGTGATAATAAGCTGAATATCAACAATGATGATATTGTCGCGGTTGGGATGACGTATCAGTTTTAATGAATATTGCCGGATGCAGCGTGAACGCCTTATCCGGCCAACGAAAACCAATATTTCAGGCCGGAAGAGATGCTCTAACATCGCATCCGGCACATTTCACTCACGCCGTTAACTTCACCGGCTCATCGCGAAAATCATCCGCCGGTTCCAGCTTAAGATTCAGCGTCGTCAGCAATTCACGCAGCTTCTCATGAAACTCACGCAGGGTGTGCTCCAGTCGCTCAACCACTTCCGCATCTTTTACCTGAACACGCGTCCAGTCACCTGCTTTATCAAACAGACCGAACTGGTAACTGTAGGTAAAACGGGATTCCTGCGCTTCCAGTTCCATCCACCAGCCCCAGAACTCACGCACTTCCGGCGCTGGTTTCACGTTGACGCATACAGCCAGACAATCGAAAAAGAATCGATTATCTTCGCACTTACCTTCACGAATATACGGGCCTAGTGCGGTAAATTTTTTGATCAATCTGCTTTTCGGGTGTCCACTCGGTAACGTCATTGCGATCTCCTGTTGTGATGCAACTGTTTTACCAAATTGACAAAATTTAGCAAATTTTTAACACAATCGCTTTTCGATCCAGTCAGTGATTTCCTGAAGTGCCTTGTCAAAATTCCGATACACCGGGTTAAACGGAATCTCTAACAATTTACCATCAGCAGATGACGACGTGATTAAGCGTGAATCCTCTTCCGGGCTGAACGGATCGTTCTTCCAGTACCCTGATAACATTGGCGTTGGGCAACGACGCCCCAGCAATCCTTGCACTTTTAATGAGTAGCGATTCAGCTCAACACGCAACGCTTCATCAGAAGCATCATGCATTCCCAGTCGGCTTGCCAGAACGTCAAGATACATTTCTGGCACTTGTTGCTGGCACTTAAAATCACTCAGTAAAGTGTGAACCACCGGGCCAAGACAGGCCACCGCTTTCAAACGTGATGCCTCGAGATAAGCCAGGCGTACAGCAACGTTAGCACCAAAACGGAAACCAAAGGCTGCGACGCGCGTGTGATCTACCCACGGCACGTTTGGCAACGCCTTTAAGACATGTTGGTGCAGTAGGCTGGAATCCTGGGTGAGTTTCCATTTTGAGGAAAAACCGACCGAAGGCATATCAATAGTCAGCATCGCAATGCCGCGCGGTGCAAAATAGCGCTCATAAAGGGAGTAATAGTCTGTTTGCATCGCATCCAGACCACCACACATTAATACTGTCGGGAATGGGCCATCACCTTTTGGCATATGCAAAAAGCCAGTGATGGGCGCGCCCCCCGGAACGGTAAACTCCATTTGCCGCATTGTTCCAGGCAGACGTTGCGCAGCTTCTTCATACGCGCGATTTGACAACGCCTGTACCTGTTCAGCCAGATCATCGCCCTTCAAGTGCGGATAGGCGGCAATATTGTACAACGTAGCTGCGTGCAGCCAGTGACGCCCGCTGAGTTGCGGATCTTCTTCCGCACAGGCTTTCTGTTGCCACACCATCGCCTGGGTGGCCCACTCGTAAATCCAGTTGCCGCCGCGGTAGCCAATCACCGTATCGTATAAATCATTGTCGGTGCGTTCAGCATCGCTCATCACAATGCGCGCCTGGACGTCGAGGATTTCACGCGGATCAACACCGCGCCAGATCCACATCAGGCGGTTAATCATGCGATACCAATGAGGAATATTTTTGCCATCGAGGGCCGACTGCACCGACGGTTGCGCACCGTGGTTAAAACGGCGGACTAGCGTCGAGGTTTCAGGATGTTTAAAGCGGGGTTTGAACAGGGTTTCGCTCAGGTTAGCCTGTGTCATGGATGCAACCTCCAGGAATACTTACTGGAAGCTATTGTAACCTGCCTGACGTTAAAAAGAACAACGCCCGGCAGTGCCAGGCGTTGAAAAGATTAGCGACCAGAGATAGGCGGGACGAACACAACGCCCATATCCCACGGCTGCTCAATCCAGGTATCTTGTGGGATATCAACCACATAATCATCTACCAGAGGACGACCAGCCGGTTTCGCGAAGATAGTCACAAAGTGTGCTTTAGGATACATTTCACGAATCGCAACCGCAGTACCACCAGTATCTACCAGGTCATCAATGACGATAAAGCCTTCACCGTCACCTTCTGCGCGTTTCAGTACTTTCAGTTCGCGCTGGTTGTCGTGATCGTAGCTGGAAATACATACGGTATCGACATGACGAATACCCAGTTCACGCGCCAGTAACGCACCCGGTACCAGACCGCCACGGCTTACGGCAATAATGCCTTTCCATTGTTCAGAAGGCATCAGTCGGCTTGCGAGTTTACGTGCATGGATCTGCAACATGTCCCAGGTGACGATGTATTTTTCGCTCATGTGAAGTGTCCCAGCCTGTTTATCTACGGCTTAAAAAGTGTTCGAGGGGAAAATAGGTTGCGCGAGATTATAGAGATCTGGCGCACTAAAAACCAGTATTTCACATAAGTCCGCGTCTTTTTACGCACTGCTACTACCTGTCGCTAGATAAAGTGGTATTCTCAAACATATCTCGCAAGCCTGACTTGTGCTGACAACATTTTCTGCTAACCCTGTGACCTGCAATACTGTTTTGCGGGTGATCGACAAGGAGACTTAACGTGTCTGAACTGTCTCAATTATCTCCACAGCCGCTGTGGGATATTTTTGCAAAAATCTGTTCTATTCCTCACCCGTCCTATCATGAAGAGCAACTTGCTGAATACATTGTAGGTTGGGCAAAAGAAAAAGGTTTCCACGTCGAACGCGATCAAGTGGGGAATATCCTGATTCGTAAACCTGCCACCGCAGGTATGGAAAACCGTAAACCGGTTGTCCTGCAGGCTCACCTCGATATGGTGCCGCAAAAAAACAACGACACCGTGCACGACTTCACCAAAGATCCTATCCAGCCTTATATTGATGGCGAATGGGTTAAAGCGCGCGGCACTACGCTGGGTGCAGATAACGGCATTGGTATGGCGTCTGCACTGGCGGTTCTGGCTGACGAAAACGTAGTTCACGGCCCGCTGGAAGTGCTGCTGACAATGACCGAAGAAGCCGGTATGGACGGTGCATTCGGTTTACAAAGCAACTGGTTGCAGGCTGACATTCTGATTAACACCGACTCCGAAGAAGAAGGTGAAATCTACATGGGTTGCGCGGGGGGTATCGACTTCACCTCCAACCTGCACTTAGATCGTGAAGCGGTTCCAGCTGGCTTTGAAACCTTCAAGTTAACCTTAAAAGGTCTGAAAGGCGGTCACTCTGGTGGCGAAATCCACGTTGGCCTGGGTAACGCGAACAAATTGCTGGTTCGCTTCCTGGCGGGTCATGCAGAAGAGCTGGATCTGCGCCTTATCGATTTCAACGGCGGCACACTGCGTAACGCCATCCCGCGTGAAGCCTTTGCGACCATCGCTGTCGCAGCTGATAAAGTCGACGCACTGAAATCTCTGGTGAATACCTATCAGGACATCCTGAAAAACGAGCTGGCAGAGAAAGAGAAAAATCTGGCCTTGTTGCTGGACTCTGTTGCGAACGATAAAGCTGCCCTGATTGCGCAATCTCGCGATACCTTTATTCGTCTGCTGAACGCCACCCCGAACGGTGTGATTCGTAACTCCGATGTAGCCAAAGGTGTGGTTGAAACCTCCCTGAACGTCGGTGTGGTGACCATGACCGACAACAACGTAGAAATTCACTGTCTGATCCGTTCTCTGATCGACAGCGGTAAAGACTACGTGGTGAGCATGCTGGATTCGCTGGGTAAACTGGCTGGCGCGAAAACCGAAGCGAAAGGCGCATATCCAGGCTGGCAGCCGGACGCTAATTCTCCGGTGATGCATCTGGTACGTGAAACCTATCAGCGTCTGTTCAACAAGACGCCGAACATCCAGATTATCCACGCGGGCCTGGAATGTGGTCTGTTCAAAAAACCGTATCCGGAAATGGACATGGTTTCTATCGGGCCAACAATCACCGGTCCACACTCTCCGGATGAACAAGTTCACATCGAAAGCGTAGGTCATTACTGGACACTGCTGACTGAACTGCTGAAAGAAATTCCGGCGAAGTAATAACGATAGCGTCCACGCCTGCGGGCGTGGACTGTTCAAGGATGAACAATGATCCCTAAAAAATTACACCGTATCTGGTATCCGTCTCTCGAAACCTTTTCCTGTTCAACGCCATATTCCATTGATGAAGCCCGTCGGAAATTAATCAACGCTATTGATGACGACGATGAAATGAAAGGTAAGATTGGTCATGATCAATTGACTATCTCGCATACGACCTGGTATTGGGGAAGAAGCCATACAACGACGTTCCGTGGTTCCTGGCAAGAAACACCTTCGGGGGTAATACTTGAAGGCGTATATACCAACCTGGCGTTTATGTCGTTATGGTTCACAGTAGTTCTGATAATAGGCACATTTTCTGTCATAGCAGGTGTCTTCTCTCTGATATCAGCCTTAATAACATCCCCCCTGCAACAATCAGCCATCCAGGAAGCTCTGATTTTCATGTTTGCGCCGCCGGGTATGCTCGCACTGGGAACCCTTCTGATGCCCTTTATAACTGCCCATCAGAGCCACTTTAATCCAACGATCAAACAACTCATTCAGCAGGCATTAAAATAACGACCATTTACCTCAGAGAAGAATCGTATGGCAATTTACATTGAAATAACAAAGCATTATGAAACCCATGAAAAGGTCGCATATTTATATAGCTGCGACCATATTTCCTGGGGGGAGTTTTTGATCGTAAAAAACTCTTTCGCACTGGAATTCGTGAAAGAGCTTGAAGGTGAAAAGCAGAATTTTTATATGTTCAGAGCCTGGGGAAAAGTCAGAAGAACATATTTAACTACGGGAGAATTTCCCCAGGAAACATGTTACGCCGCTTAAAGTCAGAATCATTTTTCCACACATTTTACATTTACCATTTTGGCATTACGTCTGCACCACATGGCAATGGCGGCAACCACTAATGCCAGTTCCAGTAAAAACGACCAGTGTAATAAAAAATTGAGCCACCACGGATGATGCACCGCTGTAATATGAAAGAATGCAAATGGTTGGTTAACGAAAGGCATCAGCCACCAGATATCACCGACCAGCGTATCGAGTAATAAATGGGTGATACTATTCAGGCAAAACACCACACCCAGCCACGCCGGAAGTTTATTCTTCGCAATTGTGGCCCAGAATAACGTCGCCGCCAGCAGAGCAAACCATAACAATGGCCAATGTGTAGGGTAAAGATGATGATGTCGTTGCCCGTTATCCACCAGATAGCACCAGAAAAGATCAAAATCGGGCGCAACGGCCCCAACTAAGCCAATAACCATCGCCCTGCGCGCATGACAAACAATCAGCGGTAAGCGTTTCACTAAAGTACAAGTTATTAAATAACCAGCCGGAAGATGACCGATAAACATGGCGATTCCTTTCATTTTTGCCCGCGCTTTCATGTAGAAAACGGCGGGAGACATTCCTCAATTACACAGCGATAAAAGCCATCCCTGTAAACGTTCGTCGCGGGTTGCCACGTTCAATCTGGTGATGGAACATTCGCCGCTGCGATTTCAGCGCCGCGCTATTTTCCTGTTGCTGCTGTTCCAGCTTCCAGGCAATCAGCAATCGCGCCAGCCGTTTGTTAGCATGCTGGCTGCGCTCTGACTGAACCTTCACGCTAATACCGGATGCCAGATGCGTGGCACGTACCGCCGAGTCGGTTTTATTGACATGTTGACCGCCCGGCCCCGACGAACGCAGCGTCTCATACCGGATCGCATCGGATTGCCCCTGCTCATCAGCGGTAAAACGCCCAATGCCCAGAAACCAGTTTTTACGCCCGTGATGTGGGCGATACGGGCTCGGGCAAATCCACTGAATAGTGCCGCACCAGCTTTCGCTTAATGCCCATGCGTTGTCGCCATCCAGAGAAATCAGCGCCGAACGCACCGTGTCAGGATAACGCCCGGCTTCGGTTTCCAGCACCGTTACCGCGACGTCTTGTCGGGTAGCTTCTTTAATTAGCCTGTCCAGCGCCTTTTTCACTGCGAGACAACATTCTTCCGGCCCCTGCGCTGAGGAGAGTTGTAGCAAGATCATCCTTTTTTCCCTCCACTGTTTTTGAGCGTTAGCACCGGACGCAGCCGCGCGACAGGAATAATTAAACCGGCCTGCACCAGACATTGCACCACGCTTTCTGCCGATTTATAGGCTTGTGGCGCTTCTTCAAAGATGAGTTGTTTATCGCGACAAATTACCCGACTGCCAAGTTCAGTACGCGAGAGTTGCGTCGCCGTGTATTTCGCTGCCAGACGCCCTTTACACTCGGTGCGCCCCCATTTACGCCCTGCCCCATGCGCCAGCGAGTGAAGCGTTTTTTCGTTCGCAACAGGCTGTACAAGCCAGGAGTAATCACCGCGTGAACCAGGAATAATCACCAGACCGTTGTCATCCGGCGTGGCACCTTTACGATGCAACCAGCCCTGTTGATCGCCGATTTTACACGCGTTAACAAAGTTATGCGCCACATCCAGAACCGGACTTCCGGTGGCCTTAACTTGTTGCATTATGCGTAAAGCGATCAGCTGGCGATTAATACGCGCAAACGCCAGCGCATCGTCATGTTCCGCAATATACCGTAGCGCGTCGTCACTGCCTTCAGGCAAACCATGATGTGAAAACGAGGCAATATGCCGCTGTAAAATAGACTGCCCCAACCCCCTCGAGCCGCTATGAACCAGCAGTTGCAGATGCTGCGCATCCAGACCTGCCAGTGCAAACCGTTCAGCGTCGATGATTTGATCAACTTGTTGCAGTTCAGCGAAGTGGTTACCGCCACCGATAGAGCCAAGCGAGCTGCGCCACGGATGCTGTGCAAATGCTGACGGCAGGTTTTCCTCCAGCCAGCTTTCTTCAGCAACGTCATCCAAAGCTGATAATCGCTTTTCAAACTTATCGGCGTTGTATTTGCGAGCGAGAATATCTGTTTGCCATAGCGCCATGCCACAGCCGATATCATTGCCGACCAGTGCCGGGTAAAAACGATCAACAGAGAAGAACGCTGCGCCAATCGGGTAGCCGCGTCCGGGGTGTAAATCTGGCATCCCTACTACGCGCTGCATGTTGGGTAAATTTGCCGTGGTATGTAATTGTTGGATCGCTGAACTCTCGATCCACAGGTCATCAGATGCGATGGTAAATACCGCATCGGATAAGGGACGAATATAATTGCCCATATACCATTCCGTAAATAGACTCGTCATACTTCAAGTTGCATGTGCTGCGACTCGAATTATTGAGAGTAACAATTAAAAAATCAGGAAATGGCAGACGAATCCAGGGCAAGAAAAAAAGAATTAATCCTGGAAAGGTCTGCAAAGAGTCATTGATAAAGGATTTGTCATGATTTACCTCCTTGCAGTTTGTGGAATAAGAAAACGCGCACATATTAGGCGGGTGTTATTTTCATTGCAAGCTGGATTTAATGTTGCGGTTTATAACGCATATAAAAATTAATAAACCACGCTCCCCGGCATTCAACGCGCTGCTGCTTAACTGTCTGAAAACCATAACGTTCAAAAAAGGGTTTTGCGGTTATGCTTGCGTCCACCGTAAGTTCGGATTCAGACTTAATCAAAGGTTTTAACAAAGCGCTGGCAACCCCACGGCGGGTGTATTCAGGGTCAACAAATAACATATCGATATAATGTTCAATGCGGGAAATAAAACCAACCGGTTGTGCATTAATGATCGCAACCCACACTTGTGATTTCGCGAGTTTCTCCTTCCAGCGAGATTCGTCAATCTGCGCCCAGGCGGCAATTTGTTGTGGTGAATAATGCTGACTGGCGGTCATCGTAACCGCTCTAATGAAAATAGCGCATAGTTGCTGAAAATCGCCAGGCTGATAGTTTCTTATTTGTATGTTATTCATAATCCCAGCACCAGTTGTCTTTCCATTTGCGGGTCAAGCAACGTCACATGCAGCCCCACCAGTCGCACACCGCGCCCACCGCGGCGTTCATCCCAGGTTTTACGCGCGGTGGCGATTAAGTCAGCTTTATTCAGCCGCGGCCAGACATGCTCCTGAGTGGTTTGCTGAAAATCATCAAACTTTAATTTCACCCCCTGGCGAGCAATCAGTAAATCAGGTTTCACCTTTGCCAGACGGCGTTCAAGTTCCGGATACAGCCGCTCGATAATCGCTTCACATTCAGACCAGTGATGAATATCTTCCGCCATCGTGCGTTCCACGCCGACGGATTTTCGTAACCGTTCGCTGTTAACGTCGCGCTCGTCAATCCCCTGACTACGCTCCCACAAAATGCGGCCAAATTTGCCAAAGCGTTTAAGCAGAATCACCAGATCACACTTTTGTACATCACCGCAGGTCCGCAGCCCCATCGCTTCCAGTTTTGCCGCCGAGACTTTGCCGACGCCGGGAATTTTTGCCAGCGGTAAGGTTTGCAGAAATGCCGGAACTTCTGCCGGAGTAATCACAAACTGGCCGTTGGGTTTATTCATGTCGGAGGCGATTTTGGCGAGAAACTTGACCGGCGCAACGCCCGCAGACGCCGTCAGTTGCAGCTCGTTGAAAATCGTCTGGCGGATTTCCTGGGCGATGAGGGTCGCAGAACCGTGGCAATGGACGCTATCGGTGACATCGAGATAAGCCTCATCCAGTGACAACGGTTCAATGCGCGAGGTGTAGCGCGAGAAGATTTCACGGATATGATTTGAAGCTTCTTTGTAGGCGTCAAAGCGCCCCGGGAGCAAGGTGAGATGTGGGCATAATTTGAGCGCCATCCCTGTCGGCATAGCGCTACGTACGCCAAATTTACGCGCGGGATAATTGGCGGTGCTGATCACCCCCCGACGTTCGCGGCTGCCGCCAATAGCAATAGGGATATCGCGCAGGGCGGGATTGTCGCGCATCTCCACCGCTGCGAAAAAGCAGTCCATATCCACATGAATGATTTTACGCATTGCTCACCTCTCAACACTGGTAAAGTATACAGTGATTTCAGGGTTTGAGAAATGCGTAAAGATTCAGCATTTAACGCGTTCGCTGCGAAAGCACCTGCTGCTTATCCAGCTTTTGCACCAGCGGCTGCACCACTTTATCCCCATGCTGACCAAAGTATTGATACAGCGTATCGGACGCACTTTTGGTCAGCACCATAATCTCAATGCGCCGGTTGCCCGCGCTTTGCGGATTTTTGGCATCCAGCAGCATCTGGTCCGCCATTGCGCTTACCTGCATCACTTTATCTTCCGGCATTCCGGCCTCTTCAAGCACCCGACGAGCTGAAAGCGCGCGATCGCCCGAAAGGTTCCAGTTGTTGTAGATATTGTTTTTGTAGGCCATCGCATCGGTATGCCCGGTAATAATAATTTTATTATCGAGCGAGTCGAACACTGGCGCGAGCTCCACCAGCAGCGTTTTAAAGAACGGCATAATCTTCGCGCTGCCGCGTTCAAACATATTGCGGTTCTGGTCGTCTTTAATCAGCACGCGTAATCCCTGGGGAACAATCTCCATCTCCAGATTCGCTTCCATATGCGCATCACGGGCGATGGTGTTGATACTGGTTGCCAGCTCGCCAAGCTCGGTGGCGGATTTCTTCTTCAGCAGCGCCGTTTTCTCGTTGACATCACGCACTTTTTTCTCCGTCTCTTCCGGCACCGCCACGGTGGCAGGTTTTGGCGGATGAGACGGGCTGATTTTATTTAACGGCGACAGCCCACCACCGTTAAAAATCGACTGCCCGTGCAGCGCGGCGATAATGCTTTCACGCTCGGATTTACTGACGCTGTTGACAATCCACAGCGTCATAAACAGCGCCATCATTGCCAAAGTAAAGTCGGCGAACGCCACCTTCCACGCCCCGCCGTGGTGCCCGGCATGATTCTTTTTGATCTGCCGCCGGACGATGGTGGTTTTTGCCCCACGCTCGCGGCGGTTGCCCGTCTTTCTCATGCTTATTCTTGCTCCAGCATCGCATTCACCCACGCGTCGAGGTTGGCGAAGGTCGGTTTGGACGCCAGATGCAGCAGCTTACGCCCGGCGTCCACCGCCAGCAGCGTCGGTTTGCCGCCTGCCTGTGCCACCAGCACGGTGCGCACGCATTCCAGCAAAGAATGTTCCGCCCGCGCCTGTTGTTCCATGGCGTTGGCGAGCGGGTCCATCAGGCAGTAGCAGATAAAGACGCCTAAAAACGTCCCCACCAGAGCCGCCGCCACTTTCAGGCCAATCAGGGCGATAGATCCGTCAATTGACTGCATGGTAATGATGATGCCCAACACCGCCGCGCAAATACCAAATCCCGGCATCGCTTCGGCGGTACGTTGCAGCGAGCGCGATGGCGTTAACAGCGACTCTTCCGCGGTGTCCAGTTCCTGATCGAGAATGCCTTCCAGTTCATGGGCGTCAATCTTGCCCATCGCCATCAGGCGAAAGTTATCGGCAATAAAGGTCACCAGCCGCTTCTGGGTTAATACCAACGGGTATTTCTGGAAAACGGTGCTCTCTTCCGGCTGCTCAATATGCTGATCCAACATGCGCAGACCGCCGTTTTGTACCATTTCAAGCAACTCATACAGGCACATTAATAGCTGGCGCTGAAATTCCGGCCCGAGCTGTTTTTTACTGATCACGCCTTTAATTTGATGGGCAATCTCTTTCAGCACATGCTTCGGGTTACCAATAATCATCGCCCCGAAACCAGCACCTAAAATAATAACTATCTCTGCAGGTTGCCAGATAGCAATTAATTGGCCGCCCGCTTCAAAATACCCGCCGAATACGCAGCCGAGCACTACCAGTAAACCTAATATTTTTTGCATGATTTTTTCACTTTAATTCGGATAGACAAAATCACGAATTTTCTGCGCGATCTGTTTATTCAATTGACAAATTCGGGCCTCGGTTAGCCCTAATACCAGCGCAATCTCTTTGAGATTCATCTCATGCTGGTAATACATGGAGAGGATCAGTTGCTCTTTTTCGCTTAATTGTGAAAGCGCCTGTTGCAACATTTGCTGGGTGACAAACTGATCTTCCAGTTCCCGGCCAGCAAGCGGAATGCCTGGCCCTTCGCCGTTCAGCAGTTCGTCCAGGCTGGCGAGCGTTTCCGCCCCTTCCAGTTGCTGATATTCGAGATAATCTTCATGCGAGATCCCTTCCACGGCCAGTTCTGACCACTCAGGCTCGTGCCCCAGTTTTTTACGCGTTTCGCGAATCAGGTCTTTCATCTGATGATATTTCTGTCGCAGCTGGCGCGGTCGCCAGTCGAGAGCGCGCAGCTCATCAAGGATCGCGCCGCGAATACGGTGCACGGCATAGCCCGCAAAACCTTCGTCCGGCAGCCCGTAGCGGCGAATGGCGTTAAGCAACCCTATTAATGCCGTTTGTTCCATGTCCTGACGATCAATAATGCAATTACACTGCGGGGCAAGGTGCCGCACCACTTTACGCACCAGTGGTAAATAGGCCTGCAAGTAGTGGCTCTCCTGCTGCGGGGTTAATACCGGCGCGGCAGCAAATTCTTCTGACTCGAATACGTCCTGTAGCATGTTTATATCCGCCTGGTGATTACTGGAAGACCACTTTTTTCACCAGCAAATCCTTATACGGTGCGCTCATTTTGCGACGCTGAAGATCTTTCTTTAACGCGTCAGAAATCAGTTTGCGGATGGCAGATATTTTCATGCCGCGCAAATCTTCAAATTTCATTTCCGTCAGGCATTCAACCGCAATACTTTGATACAGCGGTTCCTGATGTTTTATTTTTTCCGCTTCTTTGTCACTGGCGACCACCATCACTAATTCCGCCGACAAATAATGGTCCGCGCCGTTGTTGTCATGCAGCGTGACAATGGTTTCCGGCAACGTCACAAACACGCTTTTGCTTTCATCCAGGGTTTCCACCGTTTCCGCCCGTGCAACGGCCGTCGGTTTTCCTTTTCCGGCATAATGATGCCAGACACCCCATCCAGCTCCGGCCCCCACCACCAACGCCAGAACGGCGCTGACCACGCCCGCCACCACGATTTTCTTCATATTGCCTTTACACTTTGATCAAAACGGATTCGTTCTGTTGAAATTGAGGCGCATCATCAAGCTGTAAGGCGGCACTCACCTCTTCCTGCTGATGGCCCGACTGTTGTTGCTGCTGCGACTGCCCTTCGGAGGAAACCTGTACGTTCACCTCCATAAAATTTTGCGCCGTCAGATGCTGGCGGAGATCGTCGCTAAACTGCTGTAACGCGCGGCAAACTTCACTTTGGTTCGCGCCGATGTGCACCATCAGTTTGCCGTTGTCGAGTTGTACGGCGATCTCGAGCTTGCCAAGCGACGGTGGATCGAGACGGATGGTGGAGATCTGCTGTTGTTTGTTGAGCTGAAAGTGGATCTGATCTTTCAAAAGCGTCGTCAGTTTTTCGCCCAGTTCGTCCATCGAAAGCGTGGCTGGTTTGGCGACAATCTCCTGATGATCGCTGACCAGCTCCGGCGTCTTAACCTGCAACACCGCACGCGCAATAACAGGTTCGCTGTCCGGCACTTTTTCCGTTTTACGCTCGACCTGCGGGCGCGCGGTCACACGGGTTAGTTCAGGTTTCGGGCGAGCTGGCTGTGTTGAGACGCGCGGCTGCGTCGGCGCAATGGCATGTAAATCTTCACTGGCGTAAGTCGCCAGTCTGGCCTGCTGTTCGGGTTTCGCCTGCGGCAACTGACTGATCAGTTCCAGCAACTGCGGCGGCAACGGCGTGAGTTCCTGCTGTTGCGTCGGGCGTTGCGGCGCGTTTTGCACCACCGCTTTCGTCAATTGCTGGATAACCGGCGATGTTGCGACGTTTCGCGGCTGCGGCGTGTCCTGATGCGGCGCGGCAGGTTGCGGAAGTAACAGCGCCATTAGCGCCTGCATCGCCACCGGATCGTTCTCCTGCGGGCGCGTCGCCTGTTGCTGACTGGTTTTAGCGCTATGAACGCGCTCCGCCACCGCCGCGACCGCCATTTTCGGCAGGGTAAACGCGGGCGCGTTTTCACCGCTCACCGGCGGTAAAATATCCGCTTTCAGCGACGCCGTTTCCGCAAGCGTTCCGAGCGTGGCAAGCAATGCCGGATTCATGACTTCTCCGAAAGTAAATTAACAATTGAGTAGGCCAGTACGCCTTCCTGATGCCGCTGATGCTGTTCCATACGCGCTTTCAGCACTTCTGCGCGCTGCTCGCGGCGTTTAATCAGGGCATTAAACGCGCCGTACAGTTGCACCTTCACCGCACATAACTGCGCCGCGTCGGTTTCCGCCGCCGCGTAATCGTGAAACTGGCGCATCAACTGCTGATGCAGTGCCGGAAGGCGTCGCCAGCGTTGCTTGTCGAGAGCTTCATTCATCGCATCTATCAGCGCGAAAAGTTGCCTGCGTTGTTTTTCCATCGTCTTAACCCAGCTTGCCCGAAAGCCCTTCCCAGCCTTCGCGCAGGTTGCTTAAGATCAGCATCACTTCATCGATTTTCTCTGCCGACAGTTCGCCGCTGGCCTCATACAATCGGTAAACGCAGTGGTCATAGAGGCGCGAAAGATTGACCACCAGCTCGCCGCCAGTTTCAAACTCCAGCGAACTGGTGAGCGCATTGAGAATGTCGATGCATTTATTGATGCTCTGGGCTTTCTTCTCGAAACGCCGCCCTTCAATATGGCTTTTGGCGCGTTCCAGCTCGTCCATCAGGCCAGAAAACAGCACCAGCACCAGTTCCAAAGGCGATGCCGCCGCAGTACGCGCCGCGAGATCGATCTCTTTATATTGCGAATAGCCGTCCTGTACTTGGTACATCTTTAGGGATATTCCTTCTGAGTTACGCGAATGCCGCCATGCTGGCTTTCATGGTGTACACCTCGACCAGCGTGTTGGTGTACTCCTCCAGATAACGGTCATAGTTGGCGTTATAGGTATCGGTAAGCTGATCGCCTTCGTCTTGAATTTTGCTCATCTGATCGTCAATGTTCTGCTGGCGCAGGGTGATGATGCCGTTGCTGGAGTCCGTGTAGGTGTTAATCAGGTCGTCCATCTGCGCCACCATGCTGTTGTCGCCAACGAAAATAGAGGTCAGGCCGTCAGGATTTTTCTTCATTTCATCGCTGAACTGGTCGGAGTCAATCTGTAAGTGGCCGTGAGAATCAAGCGTGATGCCATAGTCAACAATCGACACGCCGTTGTAGCTGGCATGGGCGATGTCATCGAGCTGGTTCGCCAGTGAACTGAGTCCGGCGTCCCCCGCAAATACCCCGGCGCTGGTACTGTCATCACCGTGAGTGGTCAGCGAATCAACCGTATCAATCAAGGTGTTATAGGCATCGACAAAGGTCTGTACTTTCTCCTGGCTGGCGCTGGAATCTTCGCTGATGTTAAAGGTGGTGAGATCGCTGTCAGAATCGCTGACTTCGGTGAAAGTCATGGTGACGCCGGGGATCACATCATCAAACGTATTGCTGCTGTTGGTGATCTCAGGCCCTGTGGCACTGCCGAGATGAATAATCGCGTCCTGAGCGGAGGAAACATCCGTGGCAACGGGCGCGCTGGTGCTATCGTTGCTGGCGTCATGCCCCGTTACGCTCACCGAAAACGCGCTCTGCGCCCCGGTGCTATCCGAGGTGAGCATAATCGTGGTGGTGCCGTCGGTTTTTACCAGCGCCGCCGAAACGCCCGGATTGTCATCGGAGTCGTTAATCGCATTCACCAGTTCACTGGCGTCGATAAAACCGTCGCCGTCACCGTTCTGATCCGCCGCCGACAGATCGATATCCATAGTGCTGTCGCCCATCGTCAGTTCGAAGGTGCCGGTGGCGGAAAAGGCGTCGTCGCCCATACTGAACGTGGTTTGCTGCCCCTGCGCCAGTTGCTCAACGAAAAATGAGTAGCTTCCCGCCTGTGCCTGGGAATTGGCGGAAACGGTCGCCGAGTCATTATTGCTGGTGGCGGCGAAAGTCACCGGGCCGTCGGTATCGCTATTCAGCGCATCGACGGCGCTCTGGAAATCGCTCAACGCCGAGCTGAGCGAGTCCAGGCCGCTGCTTTCGGCATCCAGCTCCGTTTGCTTCTCCTGCAAGTTTGCAGCCTGAGTGGCGACATCTGCATAAGCGATTTCTTGCGCAATGGTTCTTGGGTTGATCATTGATGACTCCGGATAACGATGTCTGGTTATTGGCAAAAGGCGTGCCAATATTTTTTATGTGAATAATCAATAGATTGAAAAACAGGCGGAAATGGCGTTTCCGGTCTGGCGGAAGAGTATCTGCCGCAGAAAGCACAACACCGCCCGCAGGCGGTGTTGTTCGTGGCCGGATAAGGCATTTACGCCGCATCCGGCAATCGGTGCACGATGCCTGATGCGACGCTGACGCGTCTTATCAGGCCTACGAGTCCGCACATATTTTTATGCTTGTACCCGTTCGTAGGCCGGACAAGGCGTTTACGCCGCATCCGGCAATCGGTGCACAATGCCTGATGCGACGCTAGCGCGTCTTATCAGGCCTACGAGTCCGCACATATTTTTATGCTTGTGCCCGTTCGTAGGCCGGATAAGGCGTTCACGCCGCATCCGGCAATCGGTGCACAATGCCTGATGCGACGCTAGCGCGTCTTATCAGGCCTACGAGTCCGCACATATTTTTATGCTTGTACCCGTTTGTAGGCCCGAACTTACTGCAGCAGGCTGGAAACCATGCTGGACATGCTGTTGGACTGTTTCAGCATGGTGATGCCAGTCTGCATCAGCACTTGCTGTTTGGTCATATTGGACGCTTCCGTCGCGTAGTCGGTATCCATAATGTTACCGATAGCAACTTCGGTGTTGTCCTGCATGCTGGTCAGGTTATTAGCCGTGTCGTTCAGACGGTTGATAGACGCACCCAGCTTGGACTGGATCTGCGAAACATCATCCATCGCGGTAGAAATGCTGGTGATCATCTGGTTAGCCGAGCCAGACGCGGTAAGCTCAGTACCGCCAGACACGCCTGCAGTACCCGTGGTGTCTGCCTGATCCGCGCTAAAGGAGTTGCTGATAGCAGAAAGGTCAGTCACCAGCGTGTTCAGTTGGCTTGAAATGTTCACAGTCATGGTGTCGGAAGATTCCGCGCCCACCTGGAAGGTTACCGCGCTCTGGAACAGACCGTCAGTACCGGTGTTGCTGGTGCCGGAAACACCGAACAGGTTGGTGCCGCCGTAAGTGGTGTTTTGCAGCATGTCAGACATCTGCTGGCCCAGTTCGTCGTATTCGTCCTGCATCGCCTGCAGATCGTCGTCGCTGTAGGTGCCGTTCGCAGCCTGAGTTGACAGGTCTTTCATACGACCCAGCACGTCAGACATTTCGTCGAACATGCTGTCAGCGGTTTGCAGCATCGCGGTGGCATCATTAATGTTGCTCAGCGCCACGCCCATACCGCTGGACTGTGCAGTCAGACGGTTAGCAATTTGTTTGCCTGCGGCGTCATCGGCAGAAGAGTTAATCCGGTTACCTGTCGCCAGGCGTTCCATAGATGTAGACAGAGAAGAGCTGCTTTTGCTGATTGCATTAACGGCGGCCATTGAGGCGTTATTGGTGTTAATAGATAACATGATACTGCTCCTTGGGATTAATCGTTTTCGTTTCGATACCCTGTAAAAACGACACCTCGGGAGCAAACTTAAAACCGCCGTTAAAAAAATTTCAGTGCGGTTTATCTGATGCCACTTTTAGCTAAAAAAAGCAGAGTTTAAATTCAGATAAAAAGATTATTAGCAATATCTGCCACATGGCCAGGCATCAAAATATGTCTTTATCAAATACTTGATATAGTTAAGATTGTCATCAATTAACGCGTTTTCTTCTCAATGTACTGATGCCAAAATTTACATTGCGTTGCAAATAGTACACATTTGGCTATTGTACCTGTCCTGTCATTTCGTTACATTTCCACGCCATATAGTGATTAAGAATAATCCTATTACCATAAAATATTAATTATCACGCAGAAAAATCATCTTCTCAGGGACGTATAAGACTGTGCTTTATGCAAAGCACTATCAGGAAACATTTATCCCTTGCTAAGGTAAACTCAACTATGAGTATTATTATCAACAACTGGCGGATGGACCCGTCGCTTAATGCCTTAATACATTGCGAAACGGGTGAAACACGTCGTCTCGGCGAATACCATTTTATTTTGCTGGAAACATTAGCAAAAAATGCCGATGTGGTTTTATCGCGATCTTATTTATGTGCCGAAGTATGGAAGAACCGCATTGTCGGCGGTAACAGTCTGCCGACGGCGATCCATGCATTGCGCGTTGCTATCGACGATGATGGCAAACAACAGAACATTATCAAAACCATCCCGAAAAAAGGTTACTTGTGCAATAAAGAGTATGTGTCTTTGCCGGAGTCATCGCCTGCGGAAGCGCTGATTATTACCGACCAGATACAGGAAACAGTGCCAGAAGAGATATCTTCGACAACACCGCCTGTACCTGGTAGAAAAAAACATAAAGGACTGATGGGGTTAGCGTTAACCGCGGCTGTTATATTTATTGGCTCGACCGTGGGGTATTCACACTTAAAAAATACACCTGACGCCCCGCAACTGGTAAAAGAGTCAATTAACAGTCCAAGAATAAAAATATTTCACCTTACTTCTGGAAAAGAAAATAGTTCCATACCGTTACTGTCACAAACCCTCGCACCAGGAAAAGACAAACTCGATAATTTATTGTCAGCGCATAATATGACCATGACAACCTATTATAAATATGTTCGTAACCGACTGGAGAGTGATATTGTTCTGCGCAACCAGTGCAACGGTAGCTGGCAATTAACTTTTAATGTGGAAGGCTGGCAGAATAGTGATATTAATAGCGCGATGTATCAGAATTTAGAGAAGTTGTTAAATACTGTGCAGAAGTGCTGATGAGTGCCAATATATGCCGGATACGACGCTAAAGGCGTCTTATCCGGTTGATAATTACCCCAATAAATTCCTCACCGTCTGGCTGGAAATTCGCGCCTGACCGTTCACCGCCTGCAATAAAATCTGATAGTTATGATTGGCGCTATCGAGCACGCCGCCGAGGTTTTCCGATGCCTGCACGGCGTTTTCCGTTTGCGGGAAGCGGGACATACCGTCGATCAGCTGCCGCGCCTTTTCCTGCTGCACCGCCATTTGCGCGCGCTGCTGATTAATGTTTTCCAGCATTTGAGAAATCCCCGCCCCGCCTTGTTGCAGGCTTTGCGCAAAGCGGTCCGCCTGTGACGGTTCGGCAAAGGTTTTTAGCGGCATAAACGCTGATTTATCACCATCGGTGCGCACGCTTAAGGTGCTTTCAATGTTGGGCCACTGTTTTTCGGTAGTGGAGAAACTGATGCCGTCCGCTTGCTGATGCAGCTGCACGCCCACGCGGCGCAGGGCGTTGGTCAGCCGCGTCTGGTACTGCGCGGCGCTGTCATCCTCAGACAGCATCACCGCCGAAAGCTGGGTCTGCCGCCCGTCAGTGACACTGAACATACGCGTTCCCGGCGTGGGATTGTGCACGAGATTCGCCAGTTCCGGCGAGTGAAAGGTCACCCGCGCTTCCCCCTGCAACACCGGCTGCAACTGGCGGTCCACCGCGCCGCCGGAAAGCGCGGTGCGCTTGTCCAGCATCTGCATCAGCGCCGAACTCTGCGCCTGCCCGCCCTTACGCTGGCTGTGACGATAATCGAGCAACTGCTGTTCCAGTTGCCCGAGGTAGTGATCCGCCTGCTGCAACGTGGTGAGCTGGTCGTTAAGCTGCACGCTGTAACGCTGCGGGCGAGTGGTAATCAGCGGCGAGGCCGGATATTCACTCGCCGTCGCCGGGAGTTTTTGCCGCACCGCCTGAGTGGGCGCAACGGTTGACGACGATACCGCAGCGCTATGCGCGCCGCCGGTGGCGAGTGACGAAGAAGTAAGTCCGACCTGCATACTGTTCCTGAAAGAGTTAGAGAACGCTGAACAAATTCAACTCACTCACTTTCGAGTAAGTCTTGAGGGTAGCTTCCATTGCCACTTCCAGTCCGGTAAAGGTGATCGACGCCGGACCGTAATCGAGATCCTGTAAAGAACCAATCAACTCATCATTAGAAGTGGAGATATCGGTCTGCGCATCGCTCAGCATCGACATGGTGTTCTGCGTCTCGCCGAGCGACGCAATCGAGGCGTTGAGGTCGTCCGAGGCGGTATCCACCACATCAACGGCGTTCTGAATATCGCTCTGCACCTGCGGATCTGCCGGGTCAACGTTGGGGTCTTGCAACTCCTGAGAGAGCGAATTGAGCGTGTTGAGCACGTCTAAATTGCTACCGAAGAAATCGCTCGCCGCCACGTTGGTGTCCACTTCCACGCCGTTCGACACAGTGGTCTGGCGGTGGTCGCTGTTGCCCTGATAACTGTAGCTGTCGGTCACGCCATCGCCGTCGTCGTCCACCGCCACAATCGGCGGCTGATCGTTGATGGTACCGCCAAACACGTAGTGCCCGTCTTCGTCCTGATAATTGAGCGCCGCGACCATTGATTCGGTGAGCGACTCAATATCCTGCCCGAGACTTGCGAGCGAATCGGCGGTATTGGTGCCATTCGCCGCTTCCAGCAGGTCGTCGCGCACCGCCAGCAGGCTGTTGTTGACGCCATCAAGGATTGATTCCTGCTGACTTAACCCCGCCGACGCGGAGTCGATATTGCTCTGATACTGCTCAATCGCCGACTGTTGGCGGTTTAACTGGGTAATGCGCGTGGCGGCGATCGGGTCATCCGACGGCTGCAAAATCTCCTTGCCGGTTGCCATCTGCTCGACCACATGCGCCAGATCGCCGGAGAGATTATTAAAACTTTGCGTCATCGAGACGTAGGTTTGTTGGGTGGTTACTCGCATTCTCGCGCTCCCGCTTAGCTGCACATTTCCAGCACCGAATCGAAAATCTCGGCCCCGGCGGAAATGACTTTCAGATTGGCTTCATAAATTTGTTGATAGGTGATCAGGTTCACCGCCTCTTCGTCCATGCTGACGCCGCTGACGCTGCTCTGCTGGTTTTGCGCTGCGGAATAGACATTGGACGCGGCATCGACTTCCGTCTGATTTTGCTGACTGTAAATGCCGATATTGCTGATGATTGACGAGCACGCCTGCCCGACCGTCACGCTGCCGAGGTTGGCGATCTCCAGTGGTTCGGTGGAGATATTGATCAGCGCCTGCAGGTTGTCGCTGTTACCGCTTTCGTCCGGCGAACTGGAAAATGCCAGCTCGTCGGCGGTGATATCCGGGTTGACGGTCAGCGGGCCATCGGCATTACTGGCATCGTAAATAAACAGCGGCTCGCCGGGGTTACCGTTGAGATCGTAGCCCTGCGCCAGCTGGTTGTTGACCGCATCGGCGAACTGCGACGCCATGCTGTTGATGGTATCGGTCAGCGGCGTCAGCACATCGTTTTGATAATCAAACAGTGCGCCTAATGAACCGCCGGTGTCGGTGGTCATCGTCGAGGTGGTGCCAGCGAACGTCAGCGACATGGTTGGCGTGCCATCGGCGTTGGTTTCCAGCGCGATGGTCGAGCTTTGCTGCCCGCTCACCAGCGGCTGGCCGTTTTGCAGCGTAACGTTGTAGTTGCCCTGGTCGTCGATATTGACCTGCACATCCATCATCCCGCTAAGTTCTTCCACCATCTGATCGCGAGCGTCGTACAGCGCGGAGGCATTATCACCGTTGGCTTCAGCCTGGGCGATTTGCTGGTTATAGCTGGCGATGCCGCTGGTGAGCGTGTTGATTTGCGACACCATCGCCTGCTGCTGGCTGATGATTTCCGTACTTTGCGAGTCGACGTAATCGAGCGTGTTGTCGATACGCAACGACAGCGCCCCGGCTTCGCTGATCACCTGCTCGCGCAGGGCGGAATCATCGGGGCTGGTGGTCGCTTCATTAAGGGCGGCGAAGAAGTTATCGAAGCCGCCGCTCAGGCTGCTGTTATCGTCGCTTAGTACCGCTTCCAGTTGGCTGAGATACCCCTGCTGGGTGCTGTAATAGCCGTAATCGCTGGCGGCATACCACACCTGATTCACCTGATACTGGTTGGAGACGCGGCGAATGCTGTCGACCTGCACGCCGTTACCAGCGCTGTTCGGCGAACCACCGCTGGCACCGATGGTGCTGATTTCCGCCACCTGACGGGTGTACCCCGTGGTCATGGCGTTGGCGGTGTTTTGCGCCGTGACGTTCAGCTCCACCTGCGCGGTTGATGCGCCGCTGTAGCCGATGTTAATCATGTCCATGTTGGATCCTTACCGGTAAATCGTGCCGGTTAAAAGCGGCGTAAAGATGGGGATTCTTAAGTTCCGTAAACCGGGTGCCGAACGCCTTATCCGGCCTACAAACAGGCGCAAACATAAAAATATGCGCGGACTCGTAGGCCTGATAAGACGCGACAGCGTCGCATCAGGCACCGTGCACCGAACGCCGGATGCGGCGTAAACGCCTTATCCGCCCTACATACGGGCGCAAACATAAAAATATGCGCGGACTCGTAGGCCTGATAAGACGCGACAGCGTCGCATCAGGCACCGAACGCCGGAACCTCATTTATGCTTCGGCGACAACTGCTTCACAATCATCGCCGCAATCCCAATTCCATGCTGCTGCGCCAGGGTGTTACACAACTCATCGTCATAAAACCCCTGCATCATGCGCACCGAATCGCTGTTAAACGGGTTATCTTTTGAATCAAACAACTCGTTGGTTTTACGCATCTCTTTCAGCATGTTGCGTAAAAAAATCGCCTCAAACTGCTCCGCGGCCTGCTTGATATCATTGCCCTGAACCTTCGGCCCCATTAACGCATCGCTGCCGCCAATCCCGCCGCTGGCATTCACTTTCATCAGATCACCTCCAGGTCGGCATCCAGCGCGCCCGCCTCATGCAGCGCCTGCAAAATCGACATAATGTCGTCCGGCGTTGCGCCTAAACTGTTCAACGCATTAACCAACGTTTTCAGGCTGCTCGACTCCGGCAAACTCACCACGCCAGGGCGCGCATGATTCACCGCGATATTGCTCTGCGGCGTTACCGCCGTGCGCCCGCCCGCAAAGGCATTCGGCTGGCTGACGTTGCTGGTTTCGTTAATCGAGACGGTCAAACTGCCGTGCGACACCGCCGCCGCGTGTAGCGCAACGCCATCGCCCATCACCACCGTACCGGTACGCGAGTTAAACACCACGCGGGCGCGGATTTTCTCCGCCTGCACCTGTACATCGTCCAGTTGCGACATAAACGCCACCCGCGCGCCGGGGCTGGTGGGCGCGCGCACGGTAACGTTGGTGGAACTCTGCGCCGTGGCAATGCCGCCAAACGAGGCGTTAATCGCCGCCGCAATGTTGTTAGCATCTTTAAACGACGGGCGTTTCAGGTTAAGGGTGATAGTGTCGCCCATCTGAAAATCGCTGGGGATCTCGCGCTCCACCGTTGCGCCGTTGGGAATTAACCCGGCAGTCGGCGTATTAACCGTTACGCTGGAACCGCTGGCCCCGGTGGCATTCATCCCGCCCACCACCACGCTTCCCTGCGCCAGGGCATAAACTTCGCCATCCGCGCCGTGCAACTGAGTCAGCAGCAAGGTGCCGCCACGAATACTTTTGGCATCGCCAATCGACGAAACGGTGACATCAATGGTCTGCCCGCGCGAGTACATCGGCGGCAGCGTGGCGCTCACCGCCACCGCGGCGACGTTTTTCACCTTCGGGTCGATTTTATTCGGCAGTTGCACGCCAAACTGGCGCAGCATATTGGTGATGGTCTGGTTGGTGAATTTGACCTGGTTTTTATCGCCCGTGCCGTCGAGGCCAACCACCAGGCTGTAGCCCACCAGTTGGTTTTCACGCACACCTTGTACGTTGACCAGCGACTCCAGTGATTGCGCCAGCGCCACGCCGGGCAGCGCCAGGCTTACGGCTACCACCACCGTTTTTATCCAGTTTTGCATTGCACTCTCCGGCATTAGATCGGGAACAGAGGATGGTTAAACAGCCGCGTCAGCCAGCCTGCGGCGTTGGCGTCGCTTAACGCGCCGCGTCCGGCATAGGAGATGCGGGCATCGGCGATCCGCTGGGAGGAAACCGAGTTGTCGTTCTGGATGTCGTCGGCGCGCACCAGGCCGCTTAAACGGATGTACTCATCGCCCTGGTTGAGGGTCAGCCATTTTTCGCCGCGAATTTCCAGGATGCCGTTGGGCTGCACCGCATGAACGGAAACGGTGATCTCCCCGCGCAGGCTGTTCTGCTGCTGGGAAGTGGCGCTGCCGTCAAAGTCGCGGTTGGCGTCGATAGAGCCGGAAAGCTTATCTTTAGTGTGTCCAAAAATAGTCGGCGCGCCGATATCGACGGTGTTGCTTTTGCCGAAGTTGGTTTTCGCCTGTTTGCTCGACTGGGTGGATTCTTCGAGGATCACCGTCAGAATATCGCCCACGCGGTAAGCCCGCCGGTCGGCGGTCAGCGACCAGTTGTAGCCAGTTTCAAACACGCCCCCGGCACGCCCGTCTGCCGGAGGCGGCGCTTCGGTGGTTGGTGGCGCAAAGTATGCGTCGTCTTTTTTGACCAGAATGGCCTGCGATTCACACCCGCTAAGCAGGGGAAGCAGCGCCACCAGCCAGAGATAATTTTTCACGTTCTGCCTGTTTTAAATACAGTGAGTTATGTGCTCTTGTAGGTCGGATAAGATGCGTCAGCGTCGCATCCGACATTTCGCCTTACAGCGTCTGGCTGATGTACTGCAACATATCGTCCGCCGCCGACACCATTTTGGCGTTCATCTCGTACGCGCGTTGCACCGTAATCATCGCCACCATTTCGTTGACGATGTCCACGTTCGAGCCTTCCAGCGCGTTGTCCTGCAAAGTGCCAAGCCCATCTTCGCCCGGTACACCTTCGGTCGGCTGTCCGCTGGCGGCGGTTTCCAGATAGAGGTTGTCACCCTCGGCAGAAAGCCCGGCCGGGTTGGCGAAGTTCACCAGCGTCAGTTGCCCTAACTCGGTCGCGTCGCTGTCGCCGGGTAAGATCGCCGTCACCGTGCCATCCTCACCAAACGCGACGCTGGTCGCCCCCGCCGGAACGTCGATTTCCGGCTGCAACGGCAAGCCCTGCGAGTTGGTCAGTACGCCGTCGGCGTTCACCTGCAAGTTGCCGTCGCGGGTATAGGCGATATCGCCATTGGCCTTTTGCACCTGCAAAAATCCCTGCCCCATAATGGCGACATTCATGGCGTTGTCGGTGGTTTCGACGTTGCCTTCGGTGAAGGTTTTCTGAGTGCCGACAATGCGCACGCCGCTACCGAATTGCAGCCCGGTCGGCATGATGTTGTTCTGGTCTAGCATCGCGCCCGGCGCTTCCTGGGTCTGGTAAAACAGATCCTGAAACATCACCCGGTCGCGCTTAAAGCCGGTGGTGTTAACGTTGGCGATGTTGTTGGCAATCGCGCTCATTTCAGCATCCTGCGCCGAGAGGCCGGTTTTGCTGATCCATAATGCTGCGTTCATGGTGGTAAATTCCGTGTTATTTTTGGGCCGCGGTTGCCGGATGCGGCGTGAACGCCTTATCCGGCCTACGGTTTGGGCACAGGCTTGTAGGCCTGATAAGACGCAAAGCGTCGCATCAGGCACCGCCGCATAACTGCCGGATGCGGCGTAAACGCCTTATCCGGCCTACGATTTGGGCACAGGCTTGTAGGCCTGATAAGACGCAAAGCGTCGCATCAGGCACCACCGCATAACTGCCGGATGCGGCCTGAGCGCCTTATCCGGCCTACGATGTGCGGTTACGAGCCGCGCAATAAGCGGTTGCCCGCGTCGCTGATATCTTCGGCGGTTTTCATCATTTTGATCTGCGCTTCAAACTGGCGGTTCATGGCGATGGACGACATCATCTCGCTCACCGCCGAGACGTTGCTGCCTTCGAGAAAACCGCCGCTGACTTTGATATTTTCATCGCGCTGGGCCGGAACGCCGTCGGTAGTCACCAGCATCCCTTCAGGATTTTTCGCCAGGTTAGCGACCGGGATATCCACCAGCTTCAGGCGGTCGATATCCATCGTCGCGGTCACGTCGCCGTCATCGGGCGTCACCGAGAGCGTGCCGTCACTGCCAAACGAAGCAATGGCGTTCGGCGGCAGAATGATCGGCCCGTTATCCCCCAGCACCAGATTGCCGTCGATAGTCAGTTGCCCCTGATCGTCCTGCTGAATGTTGCCGTTGCGGGTATAAACTTCGTTGCCGTTTTTATCCTGCACCGCAATGTAACCCGCGCCCTGAATCGCCACGTCCAGCGGGCGCTCGGTTTTCTCCGCCACGCCCGTGCTGTCGTTCACGCCGCTGGCCCCTTCCTGCGCCATATAGCGCGTGTCGAAGCCGCCGCCTTTCACCTTGTCGTTGGTCGCCATCGCCATGTCGGCGCGAAAACCGTTGGTATTGACGTTCGCCAGGTTGTTGGCGCTAATCTGCTGCTCGTACAGGGTCTGAGAAGCACCGCTCAGGGCGGTATAAATCAGGCGGTCCATTACATTGCCTGGAACAGCGCGTCATCGAGCTGCGTGCTGGTGGCGATAACTTTGGTGTTGGCCTGATAGTTACGCTGGGCGGTCATCAGGTTGACTAACTCGCTGGTGATATCGACGTTAGAGCTTTCGAGCACGCCCGACGAAAGCGTGCCGCAGGTGCCGGAGCCGGGAACGCCAATCAGCGGGGTGCCGGATTCGCCGGTTTGTACCCACGCGGTGCCGCTCACCGCTTCGAGGCCGTTTTCATTCGGGAAGGTCGCCAGCACCACCTGCCCCTGCAACATGCGCTCGCCGTTGCTGTAGGTAGCGTAAACTTTGCCATCGTCATCGACCTGCACACCGTTTTGCGTTGCGGAGGCGTAGCCGTTGGCGGCGTTGGTGGTGACCGAGAAGTCCGAGCCGTATTGTGTACAGGTGGAGTAATCGACGGTTAAGTCGATGGGCGCGGCGGCGTCGGTCTGAAACTCAATGGTCTGTGGCGTGGTTGGCGAAGTCAGCTTCCCGGTATTCGGGTCGAAGGTTAAGGTGGTCGCCGGAACGCCAGTCTGCTGCTGACCGTCGAAGGTGTACTGCACTTCCCAGGTGTTATCGCTGGTTTTGGTGAAGTACTGGCATACCGAGTGTTCGTTGCCTAATGAGTCATATACCGTGGTGGTGTAGCTGTCGGTATAGGAGCTGCTGTTGGTCGCGTCGAACGGTACGGTTGTACGGTCGATAGCCGCGTCGCTGGCATCGAAGTTGGCGGTAAAAGTCAGGCTGCTGCTGGCCTGCGCCGGAATATTGCCGGTTTTGATCTGGATATCTGTGACTGTACCGGTTTGCAGGGTGCCGCTGTCATCGACCGGATAGCCCTGCAAATAAGCGCCTGAGGCGTTAACGATATAGCCGTTTTTGTCGGTTTCAAACGATCCGGCGCGGGTATAAGAAATGTTGCCCGCGCTGTCGCAGGTAACAAAAAAGCCATCGTTGTTAATCGCCAGATCCAGCGCGTTGCCGGTGGAGACCAGCGAACCGCCGCGCGAAATGCTCTGCGCCGTACCCGCCACGCTGACGCCCATCGCCTGGCTTCCGGCATACATGGCTGAAAACTGGGTTGTCATCGACTTATAGCCCACCGTTCCGGCGTTGGCGATGTTGTTACTGATCCCGTCCAGCTGTTCGTTAACGGCATTCAGCCCCGTTGCGGCAATTTCATAACTCATTGTTTCGTCCTGTTAATTCAAATTTTGACAGCGTGCCCATTGTTTTGCCGGATGCGGCGTGAACGCCTTATCCGGCCTACAAAACTATGCAGATTCATGTAGGCCTGATAAGCGAAGCGCATCAGGCAATTTGGCACCGGACATCACGCCACATCACTGTCGGCATCGGGTACGCCAAACTGGCTAATCATGGTGAACGGCACTTCACCCACACCAGCAACGTTGAGCACCGGAGAGCTGCCGTCGAGCGGGATGCGCACATCTTCCACTTCGCCGGAGACTTCAATCGGCACCTCTTCTTCC
This sequence comes from Escherichia sp. E3659, assembly GCF_005781135.1. Classification (NCBI taxonomy): domain Bacteria; kingdom Pseudomonadati; phylum Pseudomonadota; class Gammaproteobacteria; order Enterobacterales; family Enterobacteriaceae; genus Escherichia; species Escherichia sp. E3659. The sequence goes on from NZ_VATQ01000030.1 coordinate 46,628, forward strand.
CCGGTGTTGGTGACCACCGAAACGTCGTAATCGCCAGGCGGGATGCCGTAATCGGCGGGATCCACCGAGAAATCAACCTGACCTGGCCCGACGGAAGAACTCCCCTCCGGGATAAGCGACACCGTGTAGTCATCGCCTGCGGCATCGGTAAAGTGGAGATCGGCGGTGGTACAGGCGCCGTCAAGCGTGGCGCGACCGTTAATGGTCTGGTCGCTCACCTGCAAGGCGGTGGTCTGCACCATAATGTCGTCGCCCACCAGGTTGCCGAGCGCCATCACCTGAATGTTGCTCATCAGCACCGCGTTGGTGTTGGCCTGCACGCTCATCTCTTCCATCATCGCCACCTGCGCCATCGACGAAAGCTGGTCGATATATTCGGTGGCGTCGGTCGGGTCGGTCGGGTCCTGGTTTTGGATCTCGGCAACAAAAAGCGTCAGGAAAGTATCGACGGGCGAGCTATCACTGCTGCTTGTCGTGTCGCTGGCCGCCACGTTATTGCTTTCCGCCGTGGCGGTCGGCTGCGGCGATTGCGCATTCAGCGCCAGGGTATTCATCAGGCTTCTCCCAGTTTCAGCAGGCTTTGCTGCATACTTTTCACGTTGTTGAGCACATCGACGTTGGTTTCGAAATCGCGCGAAGCCGACATCATGTCCGCCATCTGTTCCACCACGTTGACGTCGGGGTACCAGACATCGCCGTTGGCGTCGGCGAGCGGCGAATGCGGTTCATAGCGTTTCACCGCCCCGCCGGTTTGCAGCACGTCCTGCACCTGCACGCTGGCACCGTCGATCGCATGACGATGCGTTCCCGCCAGCAAACTGTGGTGATACACCGCCGCAAACACCGGGCTGCGCGCTTTATACGCCTGCGCCTCGCTGCTGGCGGGCGCATTGGCATTCGCCAGGTTACTGGCAACGGTATTCAGACGTAGCGTTTGCGCCGTCATCGCCGAGCCGGAAATCTGATAGATATCAGTAAATGACATGCTTATTTCCCTTCAATGGCCTCTCTGATGCCGCTGATTTGCAGATTCAGAAAGGTCAGACTGCTTTGATAATCCATACTATTTTGTGAAAACCGCGCCTGTTCGCTGTTCAGTTCCACGGTGTTGCCATCTTCCGACGGCTGCATCGGTACGCGGTACTGGACATCCACCGCCGCGTTATTTGCCCGTTGCATCTCCCTGGCAAAATCAATATCTTTAGCCTTGAAATTTGGCGTATCGACGTTCGCCAGATTCGCAGTCAGTAGCTCGGTCCTCTCAAGACGTAACTTCACTGCCTGCGGATGCACTCCCAATGCTTGTTGAAAACTGATCCCCATTTCCTGCGTCACTCCTGCTTCAATCCGCATACGCTAAGCAATCGCCGTGCCATTTTTTAAGTGACTGAAGAGAAAGGGTTTATGAGTTTTCAATTTTGCAGGCGGAAGTTTTATTTCCTCCTGGCGCTGGCCTTACCGGGCTACGCCGCCGTCCATCCCGTGCAACACAGCGCGCGGGAACAAGTCAACGCCCAGGTGCTGAACGCCGCCAGCCAACAGATTGAATCGCTGGCGCAACAGCGGCAGTGGCATGACTATCGCTACACCTTTAAGGTCTATATTCCCTCGCAGATTGCGACCGCCGCCCCCTGTGCTGCGGCACCCGGCGTCACGCTGACTTCGCCTGCGGAAATCGCCCTCAACCGGATGAATTTCACCGTTAGTTGCCCGCAAAGCTGGCAGATGAACGTGGCGGTGCGCCCGGATGTACTGGTGCCGGTGGTGATGGCAAAGTCAGTGGTTGCCCGCGACACGCCGCTCACGGCAAATGATGTGGAGTTGAAGCCTTACAACGTCAGCGCCCAGCGTCGAGAGGTGTTGATGGAGCTCGATGACGCGATTGGTTTCAGCAGTAAACACGCGCTGCAGCCGGGCAGGCCCATCACCAAAGAAGAGCTGGTTTCGCCTGTGCTGGTCGGGCGCGATCAGCCGGTGATGATTATTTACCAGAGCGCGGGGATCACCGCCTCGATGCCCGGCGTGGCGCTGAAAAATGGTCGCAAAGGCGAGATGGTGAAAGTACGTAACGCCAGCAGCCAGCGGGTCATCAGCGCGATGGTGGCAGAAAGTGGCGTAGTGACAACGGTAAGCGCGGAGTAATTTGCGCAGGCGATTAAAGTTTTGCCGCCTGTTAACCGCTTTACCGGAGTAACACACCTTCAAACAGAGACGAGGTTGCGATGAAAATCACCCCGACTATGCCAGGCAATCGCCCGACAGCCACGACGGCAGGCTCCAGCCAGTCGCGCAAAAGCACGGCGACCACTACCACGACGCTGAGCGCCGACGACATTACCCAAGCGGGATTACAGTCCGCCCAGCAAACGCTGAACGACCAGCAAGAGAGCGATATCGACAGCGACAAAGTGGCGCAAATGCAGGCGATGCTGGCCTCCGGCAGCCAGCAAGTGGACACCGAACAGTTAGCCAGCGACATGCTGAGCTTTTTCCAGAACTAAGAGGCCGATGAAGTGAGTATCCGGTTACAACAGGTGAAGGCGTTGCTGCAGGGAATTCGTGACGACGACGTGCTGTATGATTCCCTGCGCGAACGTCTCCAGCGCCAGCGGATCTGCATGATTCGCCGCGCCAGCGAGGAGCTGCTGGCAGTAAACGAGGAGATAACCCATCACTATGAGCAGTTGCATGGACATAGCCATCAACGGCACAGCCTGCTGAAAATGCTCAACGTTAGCGTAAATCGTGACGGTCTGGCGCAGGTTTTCGCCTGGCTTCCGGCGGTACAAAAAGCGGCAGCACAGCAGTTGTGGCAACGCCTTGAGCAAAAAGCGGAACGCTGCAAAGCCTACAACGATAAAAACGGCGAGCTGTTGATTCGCCAGTATGAATTTATTCAGTCGTTTTTAGGCAGCGAAGCGGATTTTCTGTACCAGGAATAACGACAATACCTTCCCCCATAGCGGAAACGGATTTTCCGCCTGATTGCCAATCCCTTGTTTTTGACTACAAAAAATCCCGGCACGCTTATTGCATATCCTGCACAGCATTAAAGACTAGAAGCCACCTATGAGTTTTATTGAATGTTACGAACCGGAATACGTACGCAATTTTATGACGCAACACCCCGGTTCGCCTTTATACGTCCGCAAGGTGTGGAAAAACGAGATTCGCCTGAGCCTGATGCTGACAGAGCCAGTAAGCTGTGAAGCGGTGCTCAACGATGCCAGGGCCTTTGATTTACAGCTCACCTACCGTCCTGTGGAAGAAAATTCCGCAGAGCTTTCCGCGCGCGATGCGATAGTAAACCAGGTGATTTTGAGCACCCTTACGCTACCCGGTTTAACACCAGAGCTTTCACTGTATGCCGTCGGTATCCTGCTCTCCCGCGCCAGTAAAATGCCAGGCAGGGATGGCGATACTCTTGCCCGACTGACAACGCTGCCACAGGCGCTGGCCGATCATGCGAAAAAAGGCACGCTGCAGGCACAGTTCGCCCAGCTCCCGCCCGTGCCTCAGTTGGCACGGCAGCTGGTGACGCTGCTCGGAAGTTTTGCATTTGACTGGTCGATTCTGCCGGAAAGCCCGCGCAAAGCCTCGCTGCCGTTGCAGGTTACCTTACTGACGCTGCATGACGCCAACAGCGAAGCCCTGTTACAACAGCAGCTTCAGGCGCAGTGGCAAACCACCTGGCAACAGCATTTTGCCGCCGCACCGTGGATGATGCGCAACTGGCTGATTTACCGGGTTTACCACGATGTGATTGGCCAGGCTGACGGGGCGGATTATTTCCTGCTGGTATGTGATTTTTATCTCATCCGCACGTTAATCAGTTTGTGGACGCTGGATGATTCACCGCTACGACAGGAGGATATTTTCGCCCTCTTCGCGGTGTTTGAACGCTGGCGAGAGAGTGAAAATGCGCTGCTGATTCGCCAACAAATTCAGGCTGAATGTTGTGCAGAGCCGCTGCTTTATGCGTTTTCGCTGCTACCTTGCTAACGCTTTCAGGCCGGTTTTTCCCGGCCTTATCTACTTCGTAAACATATCATGCAAACCGTCATCAAAACACTCGCCACCCACCGCGAAAAACCGTTCGTCAGCGTCGTCACGCCAACCTGGAACCGCGGCGCATTCCTGCCGTACCTGCTTTACATGTACCGCTATCAGGATTACCCGGCAGACCGCCGCGAACTGGTCATCCTCGACGACTCGCCGCAAAGCCATCAGCACATCATCGACCGTTTGACCGATGGCACGCCGGAAGCCTTTAACATCCGCTACATCCATCATCAGGAAAGACTGCCGCTGGGCAAAAAACGTAACATGCTCAATGAACTGGCAATGGGGGAATATATCCTCTGCATGGATGACGACGACTACTATCCGGCAGATAAAATCTCCTGGACCCTCGCCATGATGCAAAAACACCGGGCGCTCATCTCCGGTTCCGACCAGATCCCTATCTGGTACAGCCATATCAACCGCATCTTTCAAAGCCGCAGCTTTGGCCCGCATAACATCCTCAACGGCACCTTTTGCTATCACCGTAACTACCTGAAAAAGCACCGCTACGATGACGATTGCAATTTGGGCGAAGAGAAAAGTTTCACCGACAATTTCAGCGTTAACCCGCTGCAACTGCCCGGCGAGCGCACGATTCTGTGTATTTCGCACAGCCACAACACCTTTGATAAAGACTTTATTCTCGGGGCCAGCACGCCAGTAAACGCGGCGCTTGCGGATATCGTCCGCGATCCGCTGCTACGCAACGCTTATCTGAGTCTGCATAACGCCACTCATCATCAGGGGATCAACCATCAGGCGATCGATCAGATCGTTCTGCTGAATCTGGATAAACGCCCGGATCGCTTACAGCAGATCCGTGAAGAACTGGCATTGCTGCATATTCCGCCCGAGAAGATCACCCGCCTTGCCGCCAGTGAAGATGAAAACGGTCAACGGGGTCGCCGTCAGTCGCACTTGCAGGCGCTGCGCATGGCGCAACAGCACGGCTGGCAAAACTATCTGTTACTGGAAGATGACGCGGTCATTCTCAAGCAGGAGAAACATATTCAGGTGCTGAACACGCTGCTGGCGAGCCTGGCGAAAATTCCCTGGCAGGTGATGATCCTTGGCGGCGAAATTTCGCAGGGAACGATGCTAAAAAGTTTGCCCGGGCTGGTGCACGCGCGGGACTGCCGCAAAGTGTGTGCTTATCTGGTAAACAGCCGCTACTACCCGCAACTGGCGCAGCAGATGAGCAACGATGAGCACTCCCTTGAAGACGGCTGGCAGCCGCTGCTACGCGCCGACAAATGGCTGGCCTGTTACCCGAGCCTTTGTTACCAGCGACCGGGCTTTAGTGATATCGAGCAAAAAACGACCGACAACATTAGTCACTACTTCAATAAGTTACCCGTAGCCACCAAGCCATCTACATTACCCGTCGCCGATACCATCGGCTTTTTTATGGAAACCTCATTCCACTACGCACTCTACCGCCCAATCATCACCGCCCTACAGGCGCAGGGGCAGAGCTGCACGCTGGTGATCAACGACCGCGTGTTTAAACCGTTTCTTGATGAAATGCTGGCGACGCTAAAAAGCATCGACGATCCGCAGCTCAAAGGTATGCGCTTATCTGAAATGCAGGCACACGGTCAGAGGGTAAAATGCCTGGTCAGCCCCTACCACACGCCCGCGCTCAATGGCCTGGCAGCGGTGAACGTTCGCGCCATGTACGGCTTAGCCAAAGAGATGTGGAACCACGCCGACTGGAACCGTTTTTATCAGCGCATTTTATGTTACAGCCACTACAGCCAGCAGGCGCTGGCGCATTTCGGCAGCGCGAAAATGATCGGCAACCCACGCTTCGACGCCTGGCATAACGGCACGTTCGACCGCGCTCTGCCGGAAAATATCCAACCAGATTACCGTAAACCTACGGTGCTCTACGCCCCCACGTTTGGCACATTAAGCTCCCTGCCCCACTGGGCAGAAAAATTGGGCCGCTTAAGCGGCGATGTGAACCTGATTTGCAAACTGCATCACGGCACCTGCTCGCGCCCGGAAGAAGCTGCATCGCTGGCCCTGGCGCGCAGGCATTTAAAACAGCGCACCGACGCCGCCCGCCACACGCTGGCGCTACTGACAAAGGCCGATTACGTGCTCACCGATAACAGCGGTTTTATTTTCGATGCTATCCACGTTAATAAGCGGGTGATCCTGCTCGACTTTCCGGGCATGACGGAACTGCTCGACGGTGAGAAAAGCTACTCCACGGCAGAGAGCGCCGACCAGCGAATCCGCGAAATATTGCCGGTGGCTCATGATGTTGCGGAACTGCGTCATTTGTTGTCAGAGGCGTTTGACTGGGGTGCGGTGCAGGCGAAGCTTACGGAAATTCGTCATCACTATTGCGATGCGTTTATGGATGGCAAGGCGGGAGAACGGGCGGCGATGGTGATTGTGGAGGCGTTGGGGTAAACCGCAGAAGTGCCTGATGCGCTTCGCTTATCAGGCCTACGGATCGATCACGTCTTGTAGGCAGATAAGGCGTTTACGCCGCATCAGGAAAGAAACAAACATCTCTGTGTTAGTACTTTATATAATCCCCCCTAATCACCTCAATAATCCCCGTCGTCGACACCGATGGCGTGCGGGGAAAATACACCACCTCACAAATATACGCGAAGCTGTCAAACTTCCCGGCCCAATCATCGCCCATCACTAAAATATCCGCACTGTACCCCCGCAGATACTCCGCTTTCTGCTCCAGCGATTCCTCCAGAAATACACCATCCACGCACGCCAGCCCGGCGATAATCGCCATGCGGTCATCCTGATGGTAAACCGGCGCCCTGCCCTTTTTGGCAATATTTAAGGCGTCGGACGATACGCCGACCAGCAGCCGCGCGCCCAGCGTGCGGGCGCGTTGTAAAAGGCGCAGATGACCGACATGAAACACATCAAAGGTGCCGAAGGTGATGACCGTTTTCATGGCTACTCCGCTAATTTGTGCCGCAGCCAGCACTGAACGGCGATGTCGTCCACCGCTTTTTGCGCTTTCGCGGTGGCGCTTTCTTGTTGCTCGCGGCGTTTGTCGTCCAGCGTCAGGGCCACCACTTTCTCTTCGCACGCCGCCGCCGTCAGGTTTTTCTGCATTCGCGTGGCTTTGATGTTAGCCAGCGTTTTTTCCTGCTCCTGCCAGGCGATTACCTTGCGCAAAGTGCCTTTGTAGCCGCTGACGTTTTTCAGCGATTCCACCGACGCCGCCGCGCCCGCGGACGTTTTCTCCACCAGGTAGCCTAACGCCTTGATATTGTTGTCATAGCCTGCGCAAATCTGTTTTTGCTTTGCCAGTTCGACGGTTTTGTCTTTGACCGATTTATCCCGCAGGCGCTGCAACTGCGCCAGGGTGTCGATGATTTGTCGCATAGTTACTGTTCTGCCTTTTTGGCACCAGGAAAGAGAATTTGCAGGCGGCTTTGCACCAGTTCGAGGGAGGCGGGTTCGCGCATCTCCTGGCGCAAAAATCGCTCGATAGCCGGGAACATTTTCACCGCTTTATCGACGCTGGCGTCCGCGCCTGCCACGTAGCCGCCGAGCGGGATCAGCGGTTTGATCTCCATATAGGCGGCGTAGTTTTGCTTTAACGCGCGGGCGGATTGCTGATGTTCCAGGCTGGTGACCTGGTTCATGCAGCGGCTGATCGACTGGCCGATATCAATGGCCGGATAGTGCCCCGCTTCCGCCAGTTTACGGGTTAATACGATATGCCCGTCCAGCACCGCGCGGGCGCAGTCGACAATCGGATCTTGCTGGTCGTCGCCTTCCGCCAGCACGGTGTAAATGGCGGTCATCGATCCGGCGCTTTCGCTGTTGCCTGCGCTCTCTACCAGTTTGGGGATCATGCCGAATGCCGATGGCGGATAGCCTTTGGTGGCGGGTGGTTCACCGAGTGAGAGGGCGATTTCCCGCTGGGCCATCGCGTAGCGGGTCAGGGAATCCACCAGCAGTAAAACGTGATACCCGCGGTCGCGAAACCAGGCGGCGATGGAGTGACACAGTTCGGTGGCTTTCAGGCGCATCAGCGGCGATTCATCGGCAGGCGCGACGACGACGATAGACTTAGCCAGCCCGTCCTCGCCCAGCGAGTGGTCAATAAACTCTTTCACTTCGCGCCCGCGTTCGCCAATGAGCCCAACCACCACGATGTCGGCTTTGGTCTGGCGGGTGATCATCCCCAGCAGCACGCTTTTCCCGACGCCGCTGCCCGCCATTAGCCCGACGCGCTGGCCTTTGCCGATGGTCAGCAGGCCGTTGATCGCTTTCACACCCACGTCTAACGGTTCGTCCACTGAACGGCGGGTTAAGGGGTTGACCGAGGGCGGCAGCGGCGGCAGAAGGTCGTTGCCGTTCAGGCGGCCTTTGCCATCCAGCGGTTCGCCGAGGCCATTCACCACGCGGCCTAACCAGCTTTCGCCAATCAGGATGTCGTGGGCTTTTTCTTCCGGGAAGACGCGTGCGCCCGCCATCAGGCCGACCGGCTGTTTAAACGGCATTAAGTAGGTGATGTCGCGATTAAAGCCCACGGCCTGCGCGTCGATCAGCGTGTGATTGGCGCTTTCGATGCGGCACAACTGCCCGGTCATTAGCGGGCAGCCGACGCTCTCCAGCAGGATGCCGTTAAGGCGCACCAGCCGCCCGGCGACGCGGGCCAGCGGGATCGACTCCAGCGAGCGCAGCGCGTTATCGAAAGCGGAAAAATCACTCACCCTGCGACTCCGGCGTTAGCGTCTCTTTCAGCGCGGTCATGCATTGTTCAAGACGATGCTCGCAGCCGATATCCAGTTCAGATTTGTCGGTGATCACCCGGCATTCCCCCGGCGGCAGATCCGGCGAAGGCATCAGCCCCCATTCGCTGACCTTTTCCGGCTCCGCGTCGCGCAGGCGGTTAAACTCTTCCGTACTCAACATCACTTGCAGGGTCTCCGGCATCGCCGGGAAGGCCGCCAGCACCTCTTCCACCAGCGCCAGCAACTGCGTCGGTTGCAGCGCCAGTTCGCAGCGGATCACCTGGCGGGTGACTTTTTCCACCAGTTGCAGCAAATCTTCCCGCTGTTTACGTTCGATATGGGCGAGGAAATCGTTCACTTTCCCGGTGATGGCTTCCAGCGGCTGCGCTGCCTCAACAAACTGTTTGCGCCCTTCCTGCTGCCCGACGAGGCTGCCTTCGGTGTAGCCCTGGCGTCGCCCCTCGGCAAAACCTTGTTGATGACCTTCGCTAAAGCCCTGTTCCTGGCCTTCGGTCATTCCCTGAGCAAACCCTTTTTGCAGCCCTTCCTGAAAACCGTCCATCAACTGGCGCTGGTAATCGGCGGCGCTGATGCTGGCGGTAAGCGGTTCTCCGGTCACCGCACGCTGGCGCGGCGGGAAACGGTGCAGGCGATAGCGCCCGCGCAGTGTTTCAATAGTCATGAGTTACTCCGCCGTCTGTTCCGCAAAGAGCTGTAGCTGAAACTCTCCAGCCTCTTCCAGTTCACGGGCGATACCCATGATTTCGCGGCGGATCTGTTCGATACGGCTGACTGGAACCGGCCCCAGACGCGCGGTGATCGCTTCCAGTTGCTGCACCTGACGTTTTGGCATTACGGCATAAATGGAACGGCGCAACAGGGCTTCGGTGCCTTTCAGCGCCACCGCCCAGTCTTCCATCGGCACTTCGTCAAGCAGACGCCGACGCACCTCTTCGTTCTGGCGGCTGAGGATAAAGAAGTCGTACATCTCATCCTGTAGCTGCTCCAGCACCTCTCCATCGCGTTCGCGCATCTGGTCGAGGATCACCTGCTGGTTACCCTGGAAGCGGTTGACGATATCCGCCGCCTGTTTGATGCCTTTCACCTTCGAGCCATGTTCAGAGAGCACCGACAGGCCGCGTTCGATCAGGCGGTCCAGTTCATCTACCACGTCGCGGTTAACATCGTTGAGTTTCGCCACCCGGTAGAGAATTTCGTTTTGCGCCGATTCGTTGAGATACGAGAGCACCGCCGCCGAGATTTCTGGCGTCAGAAATGCGAGGAACACCGCCTGCAATTGCAAATGCTCTTCGGAGATCAGCATCGCCAGCTGGCGTGGTTCCACCCATTGCAGGCGCGCCATCCGCGAGCGGATCTCATCGCCGTAGATGCCGTTGATCACGCTGCTGGCGATCTCGGTACCGAGGGCTTTGTTAAGAATGCCCTGCAACATGGATCGCGATGCACCGTTGATCCCGCTCTGTTCGCGGAATTCATCAAAGAAGTTATTGATCACTTTGCGCGCCATGCTGGTTTTGACGCCGGAAAGCCGCGCCATGTTTTCGCTCAGGCGCACCACTTCTTCGCGACTGAGTTTTTGCATCACCGTCGCCGCCGCCTCTTCGCCCAGACACAGCAACAGGATCGCCGCCTGTTCCAGGTAGCTGTTGCTCTTATTTATTGTCAATTCGCTCATTGCTGGTGATCCATTGTCTGAGAACTTCGGCTACGCGATCGGTGTCGCTCATGGCCAGTTTTTGCAGGAACTCGAGTTTCACTTCGAGGCCGGAACTCTGGGACGGCAGGCTGTCATCGCCTGGCAGCGACGGCAGATCGACGTTTTTACGCTCCTCTTCCGGCATGGCGATCCACGGTTCGCTGACGGTTTCCGGTTCTGGTGTGATAACCGGCGCACGCACCGCCGTCAGGCGTTTCATTACCGGGCGCACCACGAAGAACAGCAACAACAGCGCCAGCAGGCCGCAGCCAATCAACCGCACCCAGGCCAGCACGCTGTCATCTTTCCACAGTGGGATCACCGGTTCGACCGGCACCGCCTGCGGGACAAAGTTGAGAAGCGATAAGGTGAGATTGTCACCGCGCTGGGCGTCAATACCGGCAGCATTGTTCAGCAGCGCGGTAAGCTGCGTGGTCTGCTCCGGCTTCCAGTTTTTCAGCGCCGGGGCGTTTTGATTGAGCACCACCGCCACGTTGAGGCGTTTCACCGCAAAGCCGGGATGCTGAATATGCTGGACACTACGGTCGTAAGAGTAATCGCGCTTGCTTTCGCTGTGTTTGGATAACGCTTCCGGCGAGCGATTTTCTTCCGTACCGTTGGTCATTTGATTCGCAGCAACCGGCGGACGGTTGCTGAGCGAACCGGGCACGCCCATCGCCACCTGATTGGTGTCGCTGTCCAGCACGCTCTCTTCGCGGTTGATTTTCGGCGCGTCGCCGTAGTGTTCCTGGGTTTCGTCGATGGTACTGAGGTCGAGATCCGGCATCACGCTGACGCGATAATTCCCCGTGCCAACCAGCGAATCCAGCACGTTCGCCACGCTGGCGCGGGTTTTGTCCTGAATGTCTTTGAGGATCTGATCGCGTTTACGGGTGGCGGCAGAAACCGCCTCGCCCGCGCCAATGCCGTCGGTCAGCAGATTTCCTGCCTGATCAACCACGCTAACTTTGCTGGCGTGCAGCCCCGGAATGCTGCCGGAAACCAGATGCACAATGGCGTTCACCTGGTCCATATTCAGCTTCGCGCCGTAATTCAGACGCACCACCACCGAGGCGCTGCTTTGCGGCTCATCGCTGACCACAAACGAGCTTTCTTCGTTGAGCGCCAGATGCACCCGCGCGCTCTCCACCGCGTCCAGCGACATAATGCTCTGCGCCAGCTCCCCTTCGAGGCTGCGTTTATAGCGCACGTTCTGCACGAACTGGCTGCTGCCGAGCACTTCGTCTTTGTCCATCAGCTCGTAGCCGCTGGGCAAAATCGCCTGCACGCCTTTGGCGGCAAGGGTCATGCGCGTTTTCGACAGCGCCTCTTCCGGCACCAGAATTTGCCCGCTCTGCGGGTCGATGCGGTAGGTAAGTTTTTCGCCGTCCAGCACGGTGACAATCTGCGACACGGGCAGATTTTCCTGGCGTCCGTAGAGCGAGACATAGCCGCGATTGCCGGTCCACAGCACGCTGACGATAATCGCCGTCGCCGCAACGGCAAGCCCCACTCCCGCCATCAACGCCCAGCGTTTGTTATCTGCAAGACGCAGTCGAAACGCCGGAAACGCCTGGGTTAACTTTTTGATCAGTTCATTCATAGTGTTAGATCGACATACTCATCAGATCGTTAAATCCGGTGGCGATTTTGTTGCGCACCTGCACCAGCGCGGAAAAAGAGAGCGACGCCTGCTGGCTGGCAATCATCGCACCTGCCAGGTCATCACTTTTGCCCGTGTCGATAGCCGTTTGCTGCTGCTCCGCCACCTGCTGAAACTGATCAACGTGACCAAGCGCGCCGTACATAATGCGGTTAAATGAAACGTCCGGGTCGGTGGAACTGAAGGTCATGGCGGGCAGCACCGGTGCCTGGGCGTTGGCCTGCATCCGCTGCACGTCCTGCATGATTTGCGCCTGCATGGTGCTGTTGATTGTGGTAATGCTCATTTTTAACTTCCGGGTCAGGAGAAAACTTCGATACCTTGCTTGCGCATGGAGGCCAGTCGATAGCGCAGTGCGCGCGGGGTAATGCCTAACAGGTCGGCAATTTTGCTGCGGTTGCCCTGATATTTACGCATCAGGTCGGCGATATATTGATATTGCGCGCTTCGTCCGTGCTGGCCTAAATCGCTGGTTTCGGCAATGTGGACGGCGGGCTGAACAGGCCATTGCAGTTCGCTGCGGTCGGCAACGTCAGTTTCCGGTAGGCCTAAGGTATCCGGGTAAATTACGCCGTCGCGGTTCAAGATCATTCCCCGCTGAATGGCGTTCTCCAGCTGGCGCACGTTGCCGGGCCAGCGGTAATTCAGCAGCGCACGGCGGGTAGATTCTGAAAGGGTGATATTTTTCACCAGCACCGTGGAGTATTTTTTAATAAATGACTCTGCCAGCGGAATAATATCGTTCAGACGTTCACGCAGCGGCGGCATGGTAATAGGAATAACTGCCAAGCGATAATAGAGATCTTCACGAAAACGCCCTTCGGCGACTTCCTGCTCAAGGTTTTTATTGGTGCAGGCAATCAGGCGAAAATTGAGTTTAATTTGTCGGTTGCTGCCTAATCGCTCAACCTGCTGTTCCTGCAATACGCGTAATATTTTGGCCTGTAACGCCAGCGGCATATCGCCAATTTCATCGAGCAATAAGGTGCCGTTATTTGCCAGTTCCATTTTTCCTGGCACACTGGCAATTGCGCCGGTAAATGCGCCTTTGTCGTAGCCAAATAAGGTGGCTTCCAGCATATTTTCCGGGATCGCCGCGCAGTTCACGCCGATATAGGGCGCATTATCATTTTCACCAAAGGCTACGGTGTGAATATATTTCGCCACGCATTCTTTGCCCGCGCCGGTTTCGCCCTGAATGAGCACCGGCACGTTAAAGGCGGCGACACGCTTTGCCAGAGTAAAAGCGTTAATGCTGGAAGCGGCAGTTGCAATAAGTTCAGACATAGGGTGAACGATATAAGTAGCGACAGAAAACAGGATGTTCTGAAGCGTATCACCGGCGGGATTAACAAGTTTGAATTAAACGATAATAAAAATATTATTTGTTGATGAACAATGAGTTACCCATGTAGGCCGGATAAGGCGTTTACGCCGCATCCGGCAATCGTGCACCGATGCCTGATGCGACGCTTACGCGTCTTATCAGGCCTACAGCTTGTGCAATGTTTTATGACGATGCCCGATATCTCGCCCTTTAATAATTTAATTATTTTTTCTCTCTATTAATAATTTGCCCCTTTCACGCCCCCTCTATTTAATACCTCACCTTGTGTCACTGCCGGAATTGCGTGCACAAAAACGCCCATACCATTACAGCAGAGAAAGTAAGCCATGCTGAAGTACAGTAAAACGCCAGGCATCTTTAAATTAGAAGGTAATCGGCTCGGACGCCCCTACCATCGCCTGCCGACCCTGTTTACGGGGAATTTTGACGTGATTGATTCGCATCTGGGCAGCTACTTTCTCAAAAAGCATCGCAGCAATATCACCTTAAAAAAGATTGGCTGCGAAATGGATATTATTAATAAAAACGCCGAACTGATGGTTTCCCAGGTCGGGCATCTGGCGTTTGATATTGATCGCTCCTTATTGTTAATGCTGCTGGGCAATTTTTATGGTCTGGAGTCGTCTCTTGAAGAGGCGAAAGCGCATAACGGGCTACCGACCAAAACCGAAACACGATTAAAGAACCGTCTGGCGCTGGATATCTGCACGCTGATATTTAATCTGCAAACCTCCGGTATTGCGCTGAAATTAAAGCTGGACAGCAGCACGGTAATTACCCACTGGGCATATCAATTAACCTTTACCCTTGCGGGCGATGAAGAGAGCAGTTTTCGTATTTTGCTCGACGACGCCCACACCGATTTTATTTTGAATCTGATCCGCCACAGCGAGCACAGTAAACCGCAGCAGGTGGCGAAATCCGTCAATAAACCGGCCCTGATTAAAGAAATCATCCGCTCCCTGCCGCTGACCCTGAACGTCAAAATCGCCGAGCTATCGATGAATGTCGCGGATCTGGCGCAGATAAAAGCCGGGGATATTTTACCCATATCACTGGGAGAAACGTTCCCGGTGGCGATTGGGCAATCTGAATTATTTAGCGCCCTGATTGTGGAAGACAAAGACAAACTGTTTTTGTCGGAGCTGGCGGGCAAGAATGAGAATAGCCATGAGTAAGCAAGAAGATATTTTAGCCGGGGATTTTGGCCTCACCGATGAAGTTGCGCCTGTCGCGAAATCCGCCGACGCCGAAACGCTGGTCACCCGCCTGGAGGACCGTTTTTCCGACTCTATGACGCTGCTGAAACGCATTCCGGTGACCTTAACGCTGGAAGTGTCATCAGTAGAGATCATGTTAGCCGACCTGCTTAACATCGACGACGACACGGTGATTGAGCTGGATAAACTCGCCGGGGAGCCGCTGGATATTAAAGTGAACAATATCCTGCTGGGCAAAGCGGAAGTGGTGGTGGTCAACGAAAAGTACGGCCTGCGCGTGCTGGAATTTAACACCCGCGACATCAACGAACTGGCACCATGAAACGCCGCACTCAACTGACGCTGGGCCTTGGGCTGCTGGCGCTTGCGCCGCTGGCGTTGGCCCAGGGTGGCGATATTGCGCTGCTTAACGTGGTCACCCACGGCAACACTCAGGAGTACAGCGTCAAAATCCAGGTGCTGATTCTGATGACCCTCGTCGGTTTGCTGCCGACGATGGTGCTGATGATGACCTGCTTTACGCGTTTTATTATCGTGCTGTCGCTGCTGCGCCAGGCGTTGGGGCTGCAACAAACGCCGCCAAACCGTATTCTGATTGGCATTGCGCTCTCCCTCACCATGCTGGTGATGCGCCCTATCTGGCTCAATATTTACGACCACGCGGTGGTACCGTTTGAAAACGATCAGATTACCCTGACCAATGCGTTAAGCACCGCCGCGACGCCGCTGAAACGCTTTATGCTGGCACAGACCGACAAAAAAGCGATGGCGCAAATCATGACCATCGGCGGCGCGAAGGGCAATGCCGCTGACCAGGATCTCACGATTGTGGTGCCTGCCTATGTGTTGAGCGAACTGAAAACCGCTTTCCAGATTGGCTTTATGATTTACATCCCGTTTCTGGTTATCGACCTGATTGTCGCAAGCGTATTGATGGCGATGGGGATGATGATGCTGTCGCCGCTGATTGTTTCGCTGCCCTTTAAGCTGATGCTGTTTGTGCTGATCGACGGCTGGTCGCTGACCATCGGCACGCTCACCACCAGCATTCGCGGGCTGGGGCTGGGCTGATTATGTTGACCGTAGACGTAGCCGCCGACATTGTCGCCAGCGGCATTAAAGTGGTGATTTTACTGGTTTCGGTACTGGTGGTGCCAAGCCTGCTGGTCGGCCTGCTGGTGAGCGTGTTCCAGGCGGTGACGCAGATTAACGAACAGACCCTGAGCTTTTTGCCAAGACTGATTGTCACGCTGGTGG
The DNA here is from genome assembly GCF_005781135.1 of Escherichia sp. E3659. Classification (NCBI taxonomy): domain Bacteria; kingdom Pseudomonadati; phylum Pseudomonadota; class Gammaproteobacteria; order Enterobacterales; family Enterobacteriaceae; genus Escherichia; species Escherichia sp. E3659. The sequence continues at coordinate 62,634 of NZ_VATQ01000030.1, forward strand.
TGCTGGGCGTGTGCGGCAAATGGATGATTATCCAGTTGCATGATCTGTGCATTCATCTGTTTACCCAGGCCGCCCTGCTGGTGCATTAAGATGCGCACAAGCGACGTTACGCAACTGACGGATCTGGCGCTGGGGCTGTGGTTTCCCTTCGTGCGCATTATGGCGTTTCTGCGCTATGTGCCGGTGCTGGATAACAGCGCCCTGACCGTGCGCGTGCGGATTATTTTGTCGCTGGCGCTGGCGATCATCATCACGCCGTTGATCCCCCATCCCATTCCCCACGACCTGCTTTCGCTCAACAGCCTGATCCTGACGGTGGAGCAAATTTTATGGGGCATGTTGTTCGGGCTGATGTTTCAGTTTCTGTTTCTGGCGCTGCAACTGGCCGGGCAAATTCTCTCGTTCAATATGGGGATGAGCATGGCGGTGATGAACGACCCGAGCAGCGGCGCATCGACCACCGTGCTGGCGGAGTTAATTAACGTTTACGCGATCCTGCTATTTTTTGCGATGGACGGGCATCTGCTGCTGGTAAGCGTGCTGTACAAGGGCTTCACCTACTGGCCGATTGGCAACGCGCTGCATCCGCAAACCCTGCGCACCATCGCGCTGGCATTTAGCTGGGTGCTGGCATCCGCATCGCTGCTGGCGCTACCGACCACTTTTATCATGCTGATTGTGCAGGGCTGCTTTGGCCTGCTTAACCGCATTGCGCCGCCGCTGAACCTCTTTTCACTCGGCTTTCCCATCAACATGCTGGCGGGGCTGGTTTGCTTCGCCACTCTGCTCTACAACCTGCCAGATCACTATCTGCATCTGGCGAATTTTGTGTTGCAGCAACTCGACGCGCTGAAAGGTCACTATGGCGGATAGCAGCAGCGAAGAAAAAACAGAAAAACCCTCGGCGCAAAAGCTGCGTAAAGCGCGTGAAGAGGGGCAACTGCCGCGCTCGAAGGATATGGGGCTGGCGGCGAGCCTGTTTGCGGCGTTTGTGGTGATCTCCAGTAGTTTCCCGTGGTATGCCGATTTTGTGCGCGAGAGTTTTATCAGCGTGCATCAGTACGCGCAGGAGATTAATAACCCGCAGGTGATCGGCCAGTTTCTGCGCCATCACCTGTTAATTCTCGGCAAGTTTATCCTCACCTTGCTGCCGATGCCCGCCGCTGCGCTGCTCTCTTCGCTGGTGCCCGGCGGCTGGCTGTTTCTGCCGAAAAAAATCCTCCCGGATTTCAGCAAAATCAGTCCGTTAAAAGGCATTGGGCGGCTGTTTTCCAGTGAACATCTGGCGGAAACGGGAAAAATGACGGTGAAGTCGGTGGTGGTGCTGGTGATGCTGTGGATTAGCCTGCGCAATAACTTTGCCGCCTTTCTCGGCCTGCAGGCACTGCCGTTCAAACTGGCGATGAATGATGGGTTGTCGCTCTACGCCAGCGTGATGCGCAACTTTGTCATCCTGTTTATCTTCTTTGCGCTGATCGACGTGCCGCTGGCGAAAGCCCTGTTTACCAAAGGGCTGAAGATGACTAAGCAGGAGCTGAAAGAAGAGTACAAAAATCAGGAAGGTAAGCCGGAAGTGAAGGCGCGCGTGCGGCGGCTGCAACGGCAGCTGGCGATGGGGCAAATCCGCAAAGTGGTGCCGAAAGCCAACGTGGTGATCACCAACCCGACCCACTACGCCGTGGCGTTGCAGTATGACTCGTCGCGTGCCGCCGCGCCGTTTGTGGTGGCGAAAGGCACCGATGAAATCGCCCTCTATATTCGCCAGGTCGCCACGGAGAATCAGGTGGAAGTGGTCGAGTTCCCGCGGCTGGCGCGAGGGCGCACAGCCGCGCCCGGCCCTGAACAGACATATTTCCATTCCCAAAGAGGTGCTTAAACTGGATGGCGAAAACAACTAAATCGTTCCTCGCGCTACTGCGCGGCGGCAATCTCGGCGTGCCGCTGGTGATCCTGTGTATTCTGGCGATGGTTATTCTGCCGCTGCCGCCTGCGCTGCTGGATATTCTGTTCACCTTCAACATTGTGTTGGCGGTGATGGTACTGCTGGTGGCGGTGTCGGCGAAAAGGCCGCTGGAATTCAGCCTGTTCCCGACCATTTTGCTGATCACCACCTTAATGCGCCTGACGCTTAACGTCGCCTCTACGCGCGTGGTGCTGCTGCATGGGCATCTCGGCGCGGGCGCGGCGGGTAAGGTGATTGAGTCATTTGGTCAGGTGGTGATTGGCGGCAACTTTGTTGTCGGCTTTGTGGTGTTTATCATCCTGATGATCATCAACTTTATCGTCGTCACCAAAGGGGCCGAGCGTATTTCCGAGGTTTCTGCCCGCTTTACCCTGGACGCGATGCCCGGCAAACAGATGGCGATTGACGCCGATCTTAACGCCGGGTTGATCAACCAGGCGCAGGCACAAACCCGGCGTAAGGATGTTGCCAGCGAGGCCGATTTCTACGGCGCAATGGACGGAGCATCGAAGTTTGTACGCGGGGACGCCATCGCCGGGATGATGATTCTTGCGATCAACCTGATCGGCGGCGTCTGTATCGGCATCTTTAAATACAACCTGAGCGCCGATGCCGCCTTCCAGCAATACGTGCTGATGACCATCGGCGACGGGCTGGTGGCGCAGATCCCTTCCCTGCTGCTCTCCACCGCGGCAGCGATTATCGTCACCCGCGTCAGCGACAACGGCGATATCGCCCATGACGTGCGCCACCAGTTGCTGGCAAGCCCGTCGGTGCTCTACACCGCCACCGGGATCATGTTCGTACTGGCGGTGGTGCCGGGAATGCCGCACCTGCCGTTTTTGCTGTTCAGCGCCCTGCTGGGTTTTACCGGCTGGCGGATGAGCAAACAGCCGCAGGCGGCGGAGGCGGAAGAGAAAAGCCTCGAAACGCTGACCCGCACCATCACCGAAACCAGCGAGCAACAGGTCAGTTGGGAAACCATTCCGCTGATCGAGCCCATCAGTTTAAGCCTCGGCTACAAGCTGGTGGCGCTGGTGGACAAAGCACAGGGCAACCCGCTCACCCAGCGGATTCGCGGCGTGCGGCAGGTGATATCCGACGGTAACGGCGTGCTGCTGCCGGAGATCCGTATTAGGGAAAACTTCCGCCTCAAGCCCAGCCAGTACGCGATTTTCATCAACGGCATTAAGGCTGATGAAGCGGATATTCCGGCGGATAAACTGATGGCCCTGCCCTCCAGCGAAACCTACGGCGAGATTGACGGCGTATTGGGGAACGACCCGGCGTACGGGATGCCGGTCACCTGGATCCAGCCTGCGCAGAAAGCGAAGGCGCTGAATATGGGGTATCAGGTGATCGACAGCGCCAGCGTGATTGCTACCCACGTGAACAAGATTGTGCGCAGCTATATTCCTGATTTGTTTAACTATGATGATATTACGCAGTTGCATAACCGTTTGTCGTCGATGGCACCGCGCCTGGCGGAGGATTTGAGCGCGGCGCTGAATTACAGCCAGTTGTTGAAAGTGTACCGGGCGCTGCTGACCGAAGGCGTTTCCCTGCGTGATATCGTCACCATCGCCACCGTGCTGGTCGCCAGTAGCACAGTGACCAAAGATCATATTCTGCTGGCAGCTGATGTACGCCTGGCGCTGCGGCGCAGCATTACCCATCCGTTCGTTCGCAAGCAGGAGCTGGCGGTGTATACGCTGAATAATGAGCTGGAAAATCTGCTGACCAACGTGGTGAATCAGGCGCAACAGGCCGGCAAAGTGATGCTCGACAGCGTGCCGGTAGACCCGAATATGCTCAACCAGTTCCAGAGCACGATGCCGCAAGTGAAGGAGCAGATGAAAGCGGCGGGGAAAGACCCGGTGCTGCTGGTGCCGCCGCAGCTGCGCCCTTTGCTGGCGCGTTATGCAAGGTTGTTTGCGCCGGGGCTGCATGTGCTGTCGTATAACGAAGTGCCGGATGAGCTGGAGTTGAAGATTATGGGGGCGTTGAGTTGATGGGGGATTCTTTTCCATGCTTTGCACAATCTGACACCATTAATTGACGTCACACTGCAAACAGACTACGATGACACCATACAATGACGTCATGGATTGATAGTATGATCAAGGTCAGCGCGCTAGGCTCTCGTCATAGAAAAACATTCGACGATGTAATGACGGAGCCGCCAAAATCTGGAATTAAATGGGATGATGTTGTTGCGCTCATTAAAGCGGTGGGTGGAACACTAAAAAATAACAATGGTTCCAGAAGGAAGTTTCAGATTGGAACGACCAAATTCAGTACACATGAGCCACATCCAAAGAATGTGATGGATAAAGGCGCAGTAACAGGTCTTAAGGAGTGGTTTGTTAACTGTGTAGGGGTAGATTATGAATAAAGCATCGAACATTATCACCATTAAAGGTCAACCAGCCGCAGTGACATTTGAAGCCGATATCAACGCATTTCGCGGCAAATTCCTCAATGTAAATGGTTATTGCGACTTTGTGGCGACAAGCATTGAGGCATTGTACCGGGAAGGTGAAAGTGCGTTGGATGAGTGGATGGCGGATTGTGAAGAGGACGGCATTGCCCCTTTTCGTGAAGAAGAAGAGCAAAAACGCCTGACGCTTCGTGTTCCTCATCACATCGATTCACGGCTGACCATTGTCGCCAGACAACATTCCATTTCAAAAAATCAGCTTATTGTTGATGTGTTAGAACGTGAGTTTTCATCCCAGATGTAAACAGGTCGGATGCCATATGGCATCCGATTTTTTGCCTGATCGTCAGTATTCTCCATTTACAAAATCGTCTCTTCCGTCAAAATCCGTCGCGCACCCAAAAAATGGTCCTGCCAGAAAGGTTCGGCTAATCGGCTTATCCGAATGGTTTCGCCGGTACGTGGCGACTCGATAAATTGCCCATCGCCCAAATACACGCCCATATGATCGGCTATCTCGCGGCTGTGGATATGGAAAAACAGCAAATCTCCCCGGCGCAGGTCGTTGTTCGCCACAATCGTTGCCCGATGGTAGTGATACATCTCATTGGCCGTGCGCGGGAGCTTCGCCTCAAGGATCTTGTTGTAGGCATAAAAAACCAACCCGCTACAGTCGAAGCCTTGATCGGGCCGCGTGCCGCCCCAGACGTAAGGCTTGCCAAGCTGCTGCTCCAGGCGGTGAATCGCCACTTCGGTGATGTTATGCAGGTGATCGCTGCTTAAAAAGTGGTTGTTTTCCGCCAGCGCCTGCCAGCGTCTGTCACTCGCCTTGAGCGGCGCAGGAAACCATTCTGGATGCTGTTTTATCTGCTCCCGGTTGTGCTGGCGTAGCGCCCTTCTGCTTTCGGCATTGCCTTCCACAATATAGCTGGCCTGTTTTTTCAGATGGGTTTGGTACTGTTTTAATAAACGCGCACGGTTTTGCATCCGCTGGCGGGCGGCGTAGCTGAAAGAGATATGTGATGTGGTGGCGCTGGCAAATGAAGAAAACGGCAAACAAATCAACAGTAATCCCGACAATACAAAGGATGGAATCGACGGCAAGGACATACTCAATAATGGCTGGTCATGCTTTAATGTTGCAGTGTATCCCGGATCGTTTCTGAACAAACTTAATAAACCATTATTATAAAATTAACAGATATATTTCAGTGAATTATGTAAATACATCAGTTTATTGAATTGCTCATGAATTGCCGCTGTTGCTCAATTGAGCTACAATTCAAGCTGAATATATATACAGCACAGGAGATATCCCAATGGCTGCAAATGCATTTGTTCGTGCCCGAATCGATGAGGATTTGAAGAATCAGGCGGCGGACGTACTGGCCGGGATGGGGCTGACCATCTCTGACCTGGTTCGCATAACCCTCACAAAAGTCGCGCGTGAAAAGGCATTGCCGTTTGATTTACGCGAGCCTAATCAATTAACCATTCAATCAATCAAAAACAGCGAAGCTGGCATTGATGTTCATAAGGCCAAAGACGCCGATGATTTATTTGATAAATTAGGAATTTAAATATGATTCAAAGGGATATTGAATACTCAGGACAATTTTCAAAGGATGTAAAACTTGCACAAAAGCGTCATAAGGATATGAATAAATTGAAATATCTTATGACGCTTCTTATAAATAATGCTTTACCGCTTCCAGCTGTTTATAAAGACCACCCGCTGCAAGGTTCATGGAAAGGTTATCGCGATGCTCATGTCGAACCGGACTGGATCCTGATTTACAAACTTACCGATAAACTTTTACGATTTGAGAGAACTGGAACTCACGCGGCGCTCTTTGGGTAAAGCCCGCTTCCGATGAAATTTGTAAACCCAGCGCCGACAGGCTTGCGTAAAACTCTTTTGGTGATAATGTGAGCCTTCCAAATCCAGACTATTCCGATTTGGGATCTATTTTGCCGTCCTGGCGTGTGTAACCGTTTTATCAAGGAATAAGCAGTATGCGTAAAATCGCATTAATTCTTGCGATGTTGTTGATCCCGTGCGTTTCATTTGCCGGTTTGCTGGGCAGCAGTAGCTCTACCACGCCTGTGAGCAAAGAGTATAAGCAGCAGTTGATGGGATCCCCTGTCTACATCCAGATCTTCAAGGAAGAACGTACGCTCGATCTCTACGTCAAAATGGGCGAGCAATATCAGCTGCTCGACAGTTATAAAATCTGTAAATATTCCGGCGGGTTAGGACCAAAACAGCGTCAGGGCGATTTTAAAAGTCCGGAAGGGTTTTATAGCGTTCAGCGTAATCAGTTAAAACCAGACAGCCGTTACTATAAAGCGATTAATATTGGTTTCCCCAATGCCTATGACCGTGCGCATGGTTATGAAGGGAAATACCTGATGATCCACGGCGATTGTGTTTCCATCGGCTGCTACGCAATGACCAATCAGGGTATTGATGAGATCTTCCAGTTCGTTACTGGTGCGCTGGTGTTTGGTCAGTCAAGTGTGCAGGTGAGCATTTACCCATTTCGCATGACCGACGCCAACATGCAGCGTCATAAGTATTCCAACTTTAAGGACTTCTGGGAGCAACTGAAGCCGGGCTATGACTACTTTGAACAGACCCGTAAGCCACCGACCGTTTCTGTGGTCAATGGTCGTTACGTGGTCAGCAAGCCGTTGAGCCACGAAGTGGTGCAACCACAGCTGGCATCAAACTACACGCTCCCCGAGGCAAAATAAGCGCCATTCGCCTGGCATAATCTTTTGCCAGGTTTCATTGCCCGTCAGCGGCTGTGTCGCAATCACCGTGACCACATCATTCGGTGTGGTCTGCGAGCTGAAGTCGATTTCCACATCCTGATCCAGCAACGTTGCCACGCCAAACGGCGCGCGGCGGGTGATCCAGTGCAGATTGGTCGAGCAATACGCCATTACATAGCGCCCATCCGAAAGCAGCATGTTGAAAACGCCCTTCTGCCGCAGTTCGTCCGCCAGTGAAGCGATATATTTAAACACTGCTGCCATGTTGCCCGGCGTGCGCGGGTAACGCTGCGTTAATTTATGCAGCAGCCAGCAAAAGGCTTTTTCGCTATCGGTTTCACCGACCGGGCGGAAGTTGCCGGTTTCCAGTGATTTGTAGCCCGTCAATTGCCCGTTATGGGCGTACGTCCAGTTGCGTCCCCATAACTCGCGGGTAAATGGGTGAGTATTTTCCAGCGCCACCTCGCCCCGATTAGCCTGGCGAATATGAGCCACAACCGAACAGGATTTTATCGGGTAGTCCTGGACCAGTTTGGCGATGGGGGAATTAAAGCTGGGTTGTGGATCTTTAAATGTGCGACAGCCTTTACCTTCGTAAAAGGTGATGCCCCAGCCATCTTTATGTGGCCCGGTTCCACCACCACGCTGCACAAGCCCGGTGAAACTAAAGCAGATATCAGTAGGGACGTTGGCGCTCATCCCGAGCAATTCGCACATCGGTAACCTCCACAACAGCGGGAGCGCATGGCCCCCGGCGAAGATTGATTTAAGAATTTTCAGGTCGGATGCGGCGTAAACGCATTATTCGGCCTACGGTTCGGGTACAGATTTGTAGGCATGATAAGACGCGCCAGCGTCGCATCAGGCATCAGAGCACAAATGCCGGATGCGGCGTAATGAACGCCTTATCCGGCCTACGCCAGACTTACTTAACCATCTCTTTTTCAATCAACTGGATCAGGATATGGATCACTTTAATGTGGATCTCCTGAATGCGGTCGGCATAACCAAAGTGCGGAACGCGAATTTCGATATCCGCCGTGCCAGCCATTTTACCGCCGTCTTTACCGGTCAGGGTGATCACTTTCATCCCCTTCTCACGCGCCGCCGCAATCGCTTTGATCACGTTTGCAGAGTTACCAGAGGTGGAGATCCCCAGCAGCACATCGCCTTCGCGTCCTACAGCTTCAACGTAGCGGGAGAAAATATCGTTAAAGCCAAAATCGTTGCCAACACAGGTGATGTGGCTGACATCTGAAATGGCAATCGCCGGATAGCCCGGACGGTTTTCACGGTAGCGACCGGTCAACTCTTCGGCAAAGTGCATGGCGTCGCAATGGGAGCCGCCGTTGCCACAGGAAAGCACCTTGCCACCGGCTTTAAAGCTGTCTGCTAACAGGACCGCCGCGCGCTGAATGGCGTGAATATTGGCGTCATCTTTTAAAAAGTTAGCCAGCGTTTCCGCCGCTTCGTTCAGTTCGTTACGAATAAGATCCTGGTACATGAGGATATCCTTCAGCATAAATGAATTAGACAAAATGCAGTGTACCGGATACCACCAAAAGCGAGAAGACCAGCGCGGTGGAATGACCAGGACTTTTTGACCCGAAGTGCGGATAAAAACAGCAACAATGTGAGCTTCGTTGTAATTATATTGTAAACACATTGCTAAATGTTTTTACATCCACTACAACCATATCATCACAAGTGGTCGGACCTCCTACAAGTAAGGGGCTTTTCGTTATGATGATTTTGAGTATTCTCGCTACGGTTGTCCTGCTCGGCGCGTTGTTCTATCACCGCGTGAGCTTATTTATCAGCAGTCTGATTTTGCTCGCCTGGACAGCCGCCCTCGGCGTTGCTGGTCTGTGGTCGGCGTGGGTACTGGTGCCTCTGGCCATTATCCTTGTGCCGTTTAACTTCGCGCCTATGCGTAAGTCGATGATTTCCGCGCCGGTATTTCGCGGTTTCCGTAAAGTGATGCCGCCGATGTCGCGCACTGAGAAAGAAGCGATCGACGCAGGCACCACATGGTGGGAAGGCGATTTGTTCCAGGGCAAGCCGGACTGGAAAAAGCTGCATAACTATCCGCAGCCGCGCCTGACTGCCGAAGAGCAAGCGTTTCTCGACGGCCCGGTAGAAGAAGCCTGCCGGATGGCGAATGATTTCCAGATTACTCATGAGCTGGCTGATTTGCCGCCGGAGTTGTGGGCGTACCTTAAAGAGCATCGCTTCTTCGCGATGATCATCAAAAAAGAGTACGGCGGGCTGGAGTTCTCGGCTTATGCCCAGTCTCGTGTGCTGCAAAAACTCTCCGGCGTGAGCGGGATCCTGGCGATTACCGTCGGCGTGCCGAACTCATTAGGCCCGGGCGAGCTACTGCAACATTACGGCACTGACGAGCAGAAAAATCACTATCTGCCGCGTCTGGCGCGTGGTCAGGAGATCCCTTGCTTTGCGCTAACCAGCCCGGAAGCGGGTTCCGATGCGGGCGCGATTCCGGATACCGGGATTGTCTGCATGGGCGAATGGCAGGGCCAGCAGGTGCTGGGGATGCGTCTGACCTGGAACAAACGCTACATTACGCTGGCACCGATTGCGACCGTGCTTGGTCTGGCGTTTAAACTCTCCGACCCGGAAAAACTGCTGGGTGGCGCAGAAGATTTAGGTATTACCTGTGCGCTGATCCCGACCACCACGCCGGGCGTGGAAATTGGTCGTCGCCACTTCCCGCTGAACGTGCCGTTCCAGAATGGACCGACGCGCGGTAAAGATGTCTTCGTACCGATCGATTACATTATCGGCGGGCCGAAAATGGCCGGGCAAGGCTGGCGGATGCTGGTGGAGTGTCTCTCGGTAGGCCGCGGCATCACCCTGCCTTCCAACTCAACCGGCGGCGTGAAGTCGGTTGCGCTGGCAACGGGCGCGTATGCGCACATTCGCCGTCAGTTCAAAATCTCTATCGGTAAGATGGAAGGGATTGAAGAGCCGCTGGCGCGTATTGCCGGTAATGCGTACGTAATGGACGCTGCAGCGTCGCTGATTACCTACGGCATTATGCTCGGTGAGAAACCTGCCGTGCTGTCGGCTATCGTTAAGTATCACTGTACCCACCGCGGGCAGCAGTCGATTATTGATGCGATGGATATTACCGGGGGTAAAGGCATTATGCTCGGGCAGAGCAACTTCCTGGCCCGTGCTTACCAGGGCGCACCGATTGCCATCACCGTTGAAGGGGCCAACATTCTGACCCGCAGCATGATGATCTTCGGCCAGGGGGCGATTCGTTGCCATCCGTACGTGCTGGAAGAAATGGAAGCGGCGAAGAATAATGACGTCAACGCGTTCGATAAACTGTTGTTCAAACATATCGGTCACGTCGGTAGCAACAAAGTTCGCAGCTTCTGGCTGGGCCTGACGCGCGGTTTAACCAGCAGCACGCCAACCGGCGATGCCACTAAACGCTACTATCAACACCTGAACCGCCTGAGCGCCAACCTTGCTCTGCTTTCTGATGTCTCGATGGCGGTGCTGGGCGGCAGCCTGAAACGTCGCGAGCGCATCTCGGCCCGTCTGGGGGATATTTTAAGCCAGCTCTACCTCGCCTCTGCCGTGCTGAAGCGTTATGACGACGAAGGCCGTAATGAAGCCGACCTGCCGCTGGTGCACTGGGGCGTACAAGATGCGCTGTATCAGGCTGAACAGGCGATGGATGATTTACTGCAAAACTTCCCGAACCGCGTGGTTGCCGGGCTGCTGAATGTGGTGATCTTCCCGACCGGACGTCATTATCTGGCACCTTCTGACAAGCTGGATCATAAGGTGGCGAAGATTTTACAAGTGCCGAACGCTACCCGTTCACGTATTGGGCGCGGTCAGTACCTGACCCCGAGCGAGCATAACCCGGTTGGTTTACTGGAAGAGGCGCTGGTGGATGTGATTGCCGCCGACCCGATTCATCAGCGGATCTGTAAAGAGCTGGGTAAAAACCTGCCATTTACCCGTCTGGATGAACTGGCGCACAACGCGCTGGCGAAGGGGCTGATTGATAAAGATGAAGCCGCTATTCTGGTGAAAGCTGAAGAAAGCCGTCTGCGCAGTATTAACGTTGATGACTTTGATCCGGAAGAGCTGGCGACGAAGCCGGTAAAGTTGCCGGAGAAAGTGCGGAAAGTTGAAGCCGCGTAATTGAATAACGGAGCCGAAAGGCTCCGTTTCTTTATCCGCTAATTATTTAAAATTAAAGCCATCCGGATGGTTTTCCAGGCTGCCAGTCAACGCTGCGAACAACACCGTTTTACCATCAATCGAAAGCGCATCGTTCACATTCAGCCAGGTGAGTTTCTCTTGCGACGTTTTCTCATCAATAGTCGAGAACAGCCCCGTCATCTGATTAGATTTCTCGGACCACATCACAGCGATACGTTGCGAGCCACAGTCATGCGGTTTGCACGCGCTCATCACCTGATACGTCTCATCTCCCAACGTTACGGTTTGTGCGGGAGTATAAGTACCGCCTTTCATCACCCATGCAGGTAGCTTATGCCCTTGCACCATCTGATTAAACGCAGCTTTGGTGGTTTCGCCCTTTGCCAGGCTGCTAATGGTTAAATCATCCTGCGCCATTGCACTGGTGGCGATGACCAGTGCGGCGACTGTCATTATTGCCTTAAACATCATTCCTCCCGAGCTTATCCTGCCCATGTTATTAACCTCCTAAAGCCTGGCGATAACACGATAATTTGCAAATCAGATATTTCCAATATCAGCATTTGTTATCAATTTATTCCGCAGTAAGGTAATAGCCTGATAAGGTGTTAAAGTTATAAAACCCTTCGCATAAAGGAGTTGTACACCGTGCCTGGTTTGAAGATTACGCTTTTGCAGCAACCGTTGGTGTGGATGGATGGTCCTGCCAACCTGCGCCATTTTGATCGTCAACTGGAAGGTATTACCGGGCGTGATGTGATCGTTCTACCGGAGATGTTTACCAGCGGCTTTGCTATGGAAGCGGCAGCTTCGTCGCTAGCACAAGATGACGTAGTGAACTGGATGACAGCCAAAGCGCAGCAGTGCAATGCGCTGATTGCAGGCAGTGTTGCATTACAAACGGAGTCTGGTTCGGTTAACCGCTTTTTGCTGGTTGAGCCGGGCGGCACGGTACATTTTTATGATAAGCGTCATCTGTTCCGCATGGCAGATGAGCATCTGCATTATAAAGCGGGCAATGCACGAGTGATTGTGGAATGGCGCGGCTGGCGTATTTTGCCGCTGGTGTGCTACGACTTACGTTTTCCGGTGTGGTCGCGCAATCTCAACGATTATGACCTCGCACTGTACGTCGCCAACTGGCCTGCTCCGCGCTCTCTGCACTGGCAGGCATTGCTGACAGCCCGCGCGATTGAGAATCAGGCGTATGTGGCGGGATGCAATCGCGTCGGCAGCGATGGCAACGGCTGCCATTATCGCGGTGACAGCCGGGTGATTAATCCACAGGGCGAGATTATCGCTACTGCCGACGCGCATCAGGCAACGCGCATTGATGCGGAGCTGTCGATGGTGGCATTACGGGAATATAGAGAAAAGTTTCCGGCATGGCGGGATGCGGATGAGTTTAGGTTGTGGTGAGTGGGTGTTGTGTTTAAGGCCGGGGAGAGTCGGGGTAAGACTACGAAAGCCCGCTCTCCTGCGACGACTTTTATCATAAGAGTGCCGGAGCGTTTTTCCATCAATTGCAATGACGTCTTTATCATTTGATGAATGGCAGTCACGCATCCAGTTAATAAAGCACTCATGAAATTTTGCAGGACTGATACAGGATACAACTCTGGCAATGGTATCGTGAACAGGAATACCATTTTCAAAATCACCATATTGCTTCAAAAAATCGAGATGTGTTTCCCCAAAATCCTCTATATCTTCCCATCCTTCTGCACCAGAAATAACGGCACAAATAGTCAACAGTAGAATATCCGATAATTTATGTTCCACTTTCCAGGCTTGTCTGTAATCGGGAATAATAGAAATATGTCCCATCAATTTTTTAAGTTCCATTTTGCTCTCCTTAATTATGCAAGGAGTATTTGATCATGTATAAGTAATAAAAAACAGCTTCAGGTAATGAGGAATATCTCAATTTTTAAACATAAAA
>NZ_VATQ01000031.1:0-28641 GCF_005781135.1 Escherichia sp. E3659
GGCCATAACAGTATCTACGGGAACGGTGATTTTTGTAGGCCTGATAAGACGCGTTAAGCGTCGCATCAGGCATTATGGCAGAACCGCCGGATGCGGCGTGAACGCCTTATCCGGCCTACAGGAACGGTGATCTTTGTAGGCCTGATAAGACGCGTTAAGCGTCGCATCAGGCATTATGGCAGCGCTGCCGGAGGCGGCGTGAACGCCTTATCCGGCCTACGGAAAGGGTGATTTTTGTAGGCCTGATAAGACGCGTTAAGCGTCGCATCAGGCATTATGGCAGCGCTGCCGGATGCGGCGTGAACGCCTTATCCGGCCTACGGGAACGGTGATCTTTGTAGGCTTGATAAGACGCGTCAGCATCGCATCCGGCAGCCACACTCACGGGTGAGCCACAAACCGGGAAAGCCGCTGGCGTAACAGACGGTTTTCCTGTTTCAGATGTGCAATATCATCCATTAACGTTAGTGCCACCGCGATCCCCGGCCAGTCCAGCGCCAGTTCCTGACGCAGACGTACCGCGCGTTGCACCACAATGGCGGCATGGTCATCAAATACCCAGGTTGTTTCCTGGATCTCTCTCGGTTCAACCACCCCCAAACCGACAATTTCATTCAACTCCTCTTCAGAAATGCCGGTATGTAGGCAAAATTCGGTAATGGTAAAAGTCACCGTAACATGAGCCATTATGCTTTCCCCCAATCTTTACGTGGATCAAAAGACGACTGGGCGTCTGCCAGTTGTTGCCACAGCGCAGCAGTATTTTCATCCGGTTTCGGCGGCATGACGATTTTCAGTACCGCATACAAGTCACCAGTCTGTTTTTTGCTTACCAGACCTTTGCCTTTAATGCGCAATCGTTGCCCGGCCTGACTGCCTGGCGGAATGGTCAACAAAATGCTTTCTTTCAGGGTTGGTACAGTGACTTTGCTACCCAGAGCCGCTTCCCACGGGCTAACCGGCACCACAATTTCCAGATCCTGACCGACAATATCAAACAACGGATGCGGGGCTATATGAATCACCAGCCACAGGTCGCCATTTGGACCACCGTTTTCGCCTGGCGTCCCCTGGCCTTTCAGGCGGATACGTTGGCCATTGCCGACGCCCGCCGGGATCTTCACATTCAGCGTTTTCGGGATTTCCTGTTCGATCATGCCAAAGGCGTTATAAACCGGCAGGTTATAGCTGATGGTACGTTTGTGCTCAGTAAGCGTTTCTTCCAGGAATACCGCAACTTCAATTTCAATATCGTGGCCACGTGTGGCGGGGCGTTGACGGCTCTGGCGGGCATGTTGACCGAAAATTGACGAGAAGATATCGTCAAAATCTTCGGCATTGAAACTCTGACCGTCGCCATGCTGGAACTGGCGGTTGAATTGCGGATCGTTGCGATGCTGCCACATCTGATCATATTCAGCGCGACGCTGTTCATCACTTAACACTTCCCAGGCTTCAGCGACCTCTTTGAAGCGGGCTTCGGCATCGGGCTCTTTGCTGACATCAGGATGGTATTTGCGGGCCAGTCGACGATAGGCGGTCTTGATTGTCTTGAGATCGTCCGTCGGTTTCACGCCCATGATGGCGTAATAATCCTTTAATTCCATAGCGTTATCTCGCGTAAATCAATACAGACAAAGGGAAACCCCTGACAAGGTATCAGAGTTAAGTGTAGGGGAAATCAGAAAAAATCGTAGGCCAGTGATAAAAACATAACTAAAAATGATATTTTCAGCCTGAATTTTGGCAGGTAAAAGAGGGGACGTTTAACCTTCATAGATGCCCCATGACGACGTTGTCAGGGGGCTGAAAATGGTGAATTATCCTGCTTTTACCGCAGTGACCATCACTTCAACCAGAATCTCCGGGCGGGCCATCTCAGCCTGCACGGCAGCACGTGCCGGGCTATATCCTTCTGGCATCCAGTTAACCCATACGTCGTTGAAATCGGCAAAATCGCGGCTGATATCTTTCAGCCATACCTGAGCGGACAAGAGATGAAATTTATCACTGCCCGCTTCAGCAAGTAATGCGTCGATTTTCTCCAGCACTTCGCGCGTTTGTTGCGCGATGTCAGGCGTATTGCTCTTCGGTGTCTGACCGGAGAGAAATACAAGATTGCCATATTCCACACTGGCGGCAAGACGAGGTTGTGGGTTATTACGTTTGATATTCAAGCTGATTGGCTCCATGTCAGTCCATCAAGGGAAATTGCGGGATCTTCGCCTGATAGCAGCGCGCCTAACACCACGGCACTACCCGCCGCCAGCGTAAAGCCCAGACTGCCCTGACCAAGATTCATCCACAGATTTTGATACTTCGCCCGTCCTAATAGTGGCGGACCCGCAGGGGTGGATGGACGCATACCTGTCCATAATTCAGCATCATCGATGCCTTGCAGTTGCGGAAAACTGTTAGCTACGATCTGCTTTAAGGCATTGATTCGTTCAGGGCGCAATTCATTTCCGTCATAGCCAATATCGACCATGGCGGCGATACGCAACCGCTCACCGAGGCGGGCATAGACAATTTTATGACCATAGTCGGTGACACTGATTTGCGGTGCGATCCCCATTTCTTGTGGGAAGGGGAGCGTCAGACTGTAACCTTTCAGACCGCAGAGCGGTACGTGAGTCCCGGTTTCGGCAAGTAAATGCTTACTGCCATTACCCGCGGCAACGACATAATCATCAGCAACCAGTGTTCCTGTGCTGGTGGTGATGGAATCAATGCGCTCGCCTTTTTTATTCAACTGCAAAACTTCACAATCGGTTTGTAGCGAAAAATTTGCGCTGGCATTAAGTTTGGCAAGTAATGCCTGGCAGAACTTATAGCAGTCCGCCGTTTCATCGCCGGGGGAGTAAATACCGCCACACAATGAATGACCAATATGTTTTAGTGCTGGTTCAAGATGAACGCACTCTTCGCGTGATAAAGCCTGTTGAAATTGCGGATTAATACCTTTTGCTGCTTTGGCTAAATCTTGCGGGCGGCGATGAATAATCAGTTTGCCAGAACGGCGCCAGTGAAAATCATCAAGATTATCTTCCAGCAGCCACTCTTCCATGACCTGACGGCTTAACAGTGATAAGCGTAAAATATGGTCGCCATTGAGTTTATTTGTCCGGCTATTGCAGGCCAGTAAAAATTCCAGCAACCAGCGCCACTGGCTAAATGACATGCGCAAACGCATATTGAGGGGGGAGTCGCTTTTCCCCATCCATTTAACTCCCTGCATCGGTACGCCTTTATCCGCCAGAGGAGCAACGTAGCGATAACTGAGTTGCCCACCATTAGCGAAACTGGTGGCGACGCCTGCCTGGCTGTTGCGTTCTAACAATTGCACCTGATGGCCCTGTTTTACCAGAACCCATGCTGTTGCCAGACCAATTACCCCGCCGCCAATAATTACAATGCGTTTTTTCATCACCTGAGATATCCACCGCTAATAAATGCGTTGGGGTTATGTCAAAGCATTTAGACCTGAGGGGCAATTGACTTTTTATTTTCAGGGTATAACTCAAGGTTAATGGCTCGCAGCTGGAGACGTAATTGCTGACAGAGGAAATCGACAAATTTTTGTGTAATGGGGCTAAGTGAAACGTCGGCGCGGCGTAGCAAGCAAAGGTCAATTTTCATTGGCGGGGCGATGGGGTGAATCGTCTCTGCCGGGAGGTTATGACGGGCAGAGAAAATATCGGTAATACTGCATCCCATTCCGCGTTTTACAAATTCCGTCGCCATGTAATAGGTCTGGACATTCAGGCGCGTCGTCAAAAAATCACGTCGTTTAGCTATTGCATCGGAAAGGGAATGAGGGCCGGGAGAAATCCAGCGTTGTTGGTCAATCTTGTCTATTTCTACTGCGCCCTGGCGATAGTCCCGGTCGATATAAACCAGCGGAACTTCGGCTATCAGCGTCGTCATAATTTCCCCCTGTTGAATCGGTTGTAGCGTCAGGGCCAGATCAATCTCACGCAGATCAAGTTTTTTAACCAACGTTTCAGTGTGCTCTGTCGTCAGTGTCATGACCAGATTCGCATTCTGCTGGTAAAACGCCGTGACTATTTCCGGCACCAGACTTAATCCCAGGCTTGGCAGGCATCCCAGGGCTATTCTGGCTCGCGGATCTCGCGTCAGGTTATCGGCCAGTAGTCGCAGGTTGTCGAGTTCGTGATAAATCGACTGCGCTTTTTCAAAAAGTGTGATCGCTTCGCTGGTTGGAAGAAGCTTGCCACGAACTCGCTGAAAGAGCTGAAAACCGAGTTTTTGCTCAGCGTTTTTTAACGCTTTACTGGCGGCCGGCTGGGAAATATTCAGCGATTCCGCTGCCCGTGAAAGTGTCCCGCATGTCATCACAGCATAGAAGATTTCCAGGTGGCGCAGTTTCATTAAGAGTTAACCCAGAGTTATAGACGATAGATAAAAAGTCATTTCATGGTAACACTAGGTTAACATAAATTTAATGCGTAACGCCTGTTCTGGTAACAATGCGTTATTTGCCCACCTAAAGGGGTTAATTACGAACTCAGAATAATACCTGTAGTACCCGGACAAACCCTCAGTGCATTTTGCTAACAATAATAACGAGGGGGGATATTTTCTGAGCTGTCCAAATATATCGGCTGATATTGAAAGTCGATTCGATGGGGTTAAGGAGTTATATGAGTGACTCAATGCTCGCTGGTGGTTCACTAACCAGACAAAATATCACCAAAAAGAATGTCATTATTGGCTTGTTATTGATTGCATTTTTACTGATAGCGTTCTGGTGCCAGGGGCGTCCAGGTAATGAACTCGGACTGCTTGGTTTTACACCACTGGTGGCGTTAGCGGTGCTCTCGTTGATAGGCGTCGATATTGTTCTGGCGGTTATTTCATCGATTATTATTGCGATGATAATGACTTCCACCGGCTTACCTGAAATGGGCGCCATGCTGGCAAAATCGACGGGATCGTTTATCGCCACTGTTGGTTTGATCATTATGCTTGGCGCAGGCGTAGGTGAAGTGGCAACACGTACCGGAGCCGCCGTTGAACTGGTCAAATTTGTGGTGCATCGTATCGGGCTTTCCAGCCAGACACGGGTCAAATTTGGTATCGTCGTCTCATCCATTCTTATCTGTGGTGCGCTGGGCACAATGGCAGGCGGCAACGCCATTATTGTTGCGGTGATTATTCCCGTGGCGGCGGCAGTACGGCTGACACCGCCTACAGTGGCTGCACTGATGATGACGGCGGGGTCAGTGGGATTGTTTACCGGGCCATTTACTCCCAGTACTGTGACGATTTTACAACTCGGCGGCCTGACTTATCCGCAATACCTGATGTATGTCGGGCTACCAATGAGTGCTGTGACATTATTTGCTGGCTGGATAATGGCCGGGCGAATTCAGAAGATGACGGAAGGAAAATTACACTACGAAGTGGATCTCTCGGAGAAAACTCAGGAAGAAGAGGATCCTGCCCGCGATCGTCGTCGCAAACTCAGCGCCCTGGCATTTGCGGCAACCATTATTGTGATGGCGGTAATCGGTGTAGTGATAAAAGCAGGTTTTAGTTTTGCCATTATCGTTATGCTGTTGGTGGCGTTGATCACCGGGCTGGTGGGCGGATTAAGCCCAACCGGGATCCTGCAAGCGCTGTATAAAGGCTGTGGCAGACTGGTGTGGATGTTTCTGCTCTACTGGCTGTATAACCCGATTCTGGAACTTATGGATAGCCTGCAGGCGTATCAGGGATTGCTCGAATACACACAACCACTGTTAACCGGGATATCTCCGGCATGGCTTTGCTTCTGCATTTTTGCCTTTAACATTATCGGTCATGTGCCAGGTGCTGCTGTTGCTCAGATGACCTTCACGCATAAAATATTTGGTCCGATGTTGATGGCTGCGGGAGTGCCGCCACAGGGTACAACGGCAGTGTTATTAGCCTCATCGCAAGTGGACTGGTTTGGGCCTTTCCCTTCATCGGATATGTTCGGTCAAATGGGGCTGGCACAATCAACTCACCTGAAATATATGCTTTATAACGGTTGGGCCATTGTCATTGCCAATATCATTCTTTTTGCCTTGCTGTTTCAGGTATTAGTTTAACGATACAAACCAGGCGATAGCGCGACTACTGTCCGTTATCGCCTGACGGTTTCCCGCCTCGTCATCTGCTAAATTGCGAACCTGTTCCCGGAAAAATGCCATATTTCTGTCACACTCTTAATTGATTGATAACTAAAGAGGTGATGGGAATGAAAAAAACGCTAATCGCTGCGGCCGTGGCTGGGATGGTTTTACTCTCTTCGAATGCTCAGGCACAGACCGTGCCGGAAGGCTATCAGCTACAGCAAGTGCTACTCATGAGCCGTCATAACTTACGTGCGCCTCTGGCAAATAATGGCAGTGTGCTTGAGCAGTCGACGCCGAATAAATGGCCGGAGTGGGATGTTCCCGGTGGACAACTCACGACCAAAGGCGGCGTGCTGGAAGTGTATATGGGCCATTACATGCGTGAGTGGCTGGCAGAGCAGGGAATAGTGAAAACAGGTGAATGCCCGCCAGCAGATACTGTTTACGCTTACGCCAACAGCTTGCAACGTACCGTCGCTACTGCACAATTTTTTATCACAGGCGCATTTCCGGGGTGTGACATTCCTGTTCATCACCAGGAAAAAATGGGCACTATGGACCCAACCTTTAACCCGGTGATCACCGATGATTCCGCCGCATTCAGTGAGCAGGCGGTGGCGGCAATGGAAAAAGAGCTCGGCAAACTTCAGCTTACCGACAGCTACCAGTTACTGGAAAAAATCGTTAACTATAAAGATTCACCAGCCTGCAAAGAGAAACAGCAGTGTTCGCTGGTGGACGGTAAAAATACCTTTAGCGCGAAGTATCAGGAAGAACCAGGCGTTTCCGGGCCGCTAAAAGTGGGCAACTCGCTGGTGGACGCGTTCACCCTGCAATACTACGAAGGTTTCCCGATGGATCAGGTGGCCTGGGGGGAAATCAAATCAGATCAACAATGGAAAGTGTTGTCGAAGCTGAAAAACGGTTACCAGGATAGCCTGTTTACTTCACCGGAAGTGGCGCGTAATGTCGCGAAACCGCTGGTCAGTTATATCGACAAAGCCCTGGTTACCGATCGTGCCAGTGCGCCGAAAATCACAGTGCTGGTTGGGCACGACTCAAACATTGCCTCTCTGTTAACGGCGCTGGATTTCAAACCGTATCAGTTGCATGACCAGAACGAACGCACGCCGATTGGCGGCAAAATCGTTTTCCAGCGTTGGCATGACAGCAAAGCCAATCGCGATTTGATGAAAATTGAATATGTGTATCAGAGTGCGGAACAGTTACGTAATGCCGATGCGTTAACGTTGCAGGCTCCTGCGCAGCGTGTGACGCTGGAATTAACCGGCTGCCCGATAGATGCCAACGGTTTTTGCCCAATGGATAAGTTTGATAGCGTGTTGAATGAAGCGGTGAAATAACAGAAAGCTCCCCCGCGAGAAGCGGGGGAATATGAGACTGATGACAAACGTGAGATTGCCTGATGCGCTACGCTTATCAGGCCTACCCGAGAATTGCACTATATCGAATTTGCACGATCATGTAGGCCGGATAAGGCGTTCACGCCGCATCCGGCATGAACAAAGCGCACGTTGTCAACAATTTGAAAGCTCCCCCGCGAGAAGCGGGGGAGTCGCTGATTAAACGTTTTTACGTTCGATGGTCTGTTCGCCCCAAAAAAGCGAATCTTTATCGGTTTTAGCAAAGGCTTTGACTAACACTTCATCGCTACCTTCTTCCCAAATCTTTTCCGCCATTTTTTCGTCGTACCCGGCGACTTCGAAAATGGCCTCGGCTATTTCCGGCGACGTATTGCGCAGAGATGCCCATTCACCCACGTGATGAGCTTTCGCTTCTTGAGTTGGCATGCGTATCCTCCTGTTGAAGATTAGCCGTTGAGTTTAACTGCCAGACCAGCGACATATTCCCCCTGATAACGTGCGATAGACAACTCTTCCTGGCTGGGTTGGCGTGAACCGTCACCGCCTGCAATGGTGGTTGCGCCGTACGGCGTTCCGCCGCGAACCTGCGAGACGTCAAAAAGTTCCTGCGCTGCGTAGCCAATAGGGACAATCACCATGCCGTGGTGCGCAAGTGTCGTCCAGGTGGATGTGATGGTTTGTTCCTGACCGCCGCCGGTGCCGGTAGAGCTAAAGACGCTCGCCAGTTTTCCGTACAATGCGCCAGAAGCCCACAGGCCGCCCGTCTGGTCGAGGAAGGTACGCATTTGCCCGGACATATTGCCGAAGCGGGTTGGCGTACCAAAAATAATGGCGTCGTAATCGGCCAGTTCTTGCGGAGTTGCAACGGGTGCAGTTTGCGTTTTACCGCCTGCTTTTTCGAATAATTGCGGCTGCATGGTTTCCGGTACACGCTTAACAACAACTTCTGCGCCATCGACTTTGCTTGCGCCTTCAGCGACTGCGCGCGCCATCGTTTCGATATGTCCGTACATGGAATAATAAAGCACCAGAACTTTAGCCATTTCTAACCACTCCTCGTGTTATCTCTATTCCGTAGCGATTCGCTACCACTCTTTTAAAGATAAGACGTCCTTTTCAGAGTGCAAATTTCACAACCACTTATTTGATTTATAACAACTTTCACAAACGCGTAAATTTGTCGCAAAATGATACATTTTTATCCCATAGCGTTTTTTTAATCATAAGAGAGGCTTATGGATAATTATTGGAAATGATATCCATTCTCGCTCAGAACCTGTTGCAGGATATTACCAAACGCGGGTCCACCCGCGTCAGTTCACTAAGCTTAGTCCCACGTAGCGAAAATATGGCACCGCCATACGCCGCGTTAATCCTATGCAATGCAATATGATGTCTACATCAAGACGGAGGTCAGTAATGGCAAACCATCGAGGCGGTTCAGGTAATTTTGCAGAAGACCGCGAAAGAGCATCAGAAGCAGGTAAAAAAGGTGGACAGCACAGCGGGGGTAATTTCAAAAATGACCCGCAGCGCGCATCTGAAGCAGGTAAAAAAGGTGGGAAGAGCAGTCACGGCAAAAGCGACAACTAGCCGGGCTAATCAATGACGAATGCATTTTTGTCTTTAGCTCGTCAAAAAGCCACCACCGCCGGTTACCCGGCGGTTGATACTGATGACAAATGTAAGCTTGCCTAGTGCGCGATGCTTATCAGGCCTACCAGAAGATTGCAATATATTGAATTTGCACTGTTTTGTAGGCCGGATAAGGCGTTTACGCCGCATCCGGCATGAACAATGCGTACGTTGTCAACAATCTGCACCGCCGGGTAATCCCGGCGGTTTTCTGTTTATGGCTCCTGATGAACAACTTCTGGCGGTGGAACGTCAACCAACTTTCTGCTTAACAACGCATTGAGTAAAATCGCGCCAAAAGTTGCCGTGCCGATCCCTCCCAACGTGAAGCCGCCCAGCGTGAGAGCAAAATCACCCGCGCCCAGCACTAACGTTACCGCGACCATTATCAAATTGCCGTTCTGGCTTAAATCCACACGGTTTTGTACCCAGATCCGCGCGCCTGCGACGGCAATTAGCCCGAACACAACAATTGATGCACCACCAATCACCGCTGCAGGAATGGTATGAATCAGCGCGCCAAATTTCGGTGAAAAGCCCAACAGCATGGCGATGACGGCAGCAGCAACAAACACCAGCGTTGAGTAGACTTTTGTCACGGCCATCACACCGATATTTTCAGCATAGGTGGTCACGCCGCTACCGCCGACAGAGCCGGAAAGCATCGTTGCCAGACCATCACCGACGAATGCCCGCCCCATATACGGGTCCATATTGCGTCCGGTCATCCCGGCGACCGCCTTGAGATGACCTAAGTTTTCCGCCACCAGAATCACCGCCACGGGCGCAATCAGCATCATTGCCTGACCATTAAAAGCAGGAGTGGAAAAATGTGGCAGACCGAACCAGGCAGCATGGCTGACGAGAGTAAAATCGACGGCTTTACCCAGCCCTAAAACGTTGGTCATCACGCCATACAGCAGACAGGCGACAATTAATCCTACGAGAATCAGCAACCGCTGGATCATGCCACGGGTAAACACCGCCACCAGCCCAATACACAGCACCGTCATTACCGCCATCCAGCTATCAAAGGCCGAAGCCGATACACTTTTCACCGCGATAGGCGCTAAGTTCAGGCCAATCGCCATCACCACCGCGCCCGTCACTACTGGCGGCATCAGACGTTCAATCCAGCGCGTACCGATTTTCATCACCACCAGGCCAATGACGGTATAAACCAGCCCACAGGCGATAATCCCGCCCAGCGCGATGCTGATATTCGGGTTAATCCCCTGGCCGTTAAAGCCCGTTGCAGCAATCACCACACCAACAAAAGCCGCGCTGGAACCGAGATAACTGGGAACGCGCCCGCCGGTAATAAAGAAAAACAGTAACGTGCCGATCCCCGACATTAAAATGGAAAGATTGGGATCCAGCCCCATCAGAATCGGCATTAACACCGTCGCGCCAAACATCGCCACCGCGTGTTGAACACCCATTACTGCCGTCTGAGCAAACGGCAATCGTTCATCCGGCGCGACCACGCCGCTCTCTGTAGAGGTCGATTTCAACTGCCAGTGAGGAAAACCGAACATTGCCATCAGCTGTCTCCTTAAGGAGGTTAACAAGCAGGGCGCATCAGCGCGTGATAACTGCGATCGAACCACACCAGCCCGTAAGGGGTGGCATGACGATGAATCGCCTCGATGGCGCAAAACAGAATGTCGTGGGTGCCGACGCTCACCACCTGGCTGATACGGCAGTCAAACGAAACCAGCGCCTCTTCCAGTTGCGGGCATCCGGTCACACCCGTCTGCCAGCGGGCGGCGGCAAAGCGGTGTTCCATGGGCGTTTTGCCGCCAAAAAGGTTGGAAAGCGGCTCCTGCCCGGCGCTAAGTGTATTTACACACAGCGTTCGATTTTCATTGAATACCGGCCAGACGGACGCCCCTCGATTCAGGCACACCAGTAATGTGGGCGGCGTGTCGGTCACGCTGCAGACGGCGCTGGCGGTGAACCCGGCGCGCCCGGCTGGACCGTCCGTGGTGATGATATTGACTGCCGCGCCCATACAGGACATTGCATCGCGAAAGGTTTGTTGATCGACAATGTTCATGGTTTGCTCCTTATAACAGCCCGCAGGCCTCTTCAAAGGACAGACGTGGCAGGCGCGCAAAAAGTTTGCTGCTATCGCCATAGCCGATGTTAATCAGCAGATTGCTTTTCAGCGTGCTGCCCGCAAAAAAGGCGTCGTCCACGTGTTGACGGTCGAAACCCGACATCGGGCCGGTATCCAGCCCCAGCGCACGGCAGGCAACGATCAGATAGGCCGCCTGCATGGAGCTGTTGCGAAACGCTGTTTCTTCGGCAAGTTGCGGGCTGGAAGTAAACCAACTGCGGGCATCGCCGTGAGGAAACAGTTGCGGTAACCGTTCATAAAATTCACTGTCCCAGGCGACGATAGCGGTGACGGGCGCGGTCAGGGTTTTTTGCAGATTGCCGCTGGAAAGCGCCGGGCGCAGACGTTCTTTTCCTTCTGCCGTGCGGATAAACACGATCCGTGCCGGAGAACAGTTAGCTGATGTTGGCCCCCATTTCATCAGGGCATAAATCTCCCGTAACGTCTCATCGCTGACGGGTGTCTCCCGCCAGCCGTTGTGAGTGCGGGCATCGGTGAACAAGGTGCTAAGCGCACCTGGGCTAACGGCTTCGTTCATAGCAATTCCTTACAGGGCGGCTTCACGGTGATGTAACAGGCTGGCAAGCCCGTTGAGTAACAGAGCATTAAACGTTTCGGGATCGGTCACGTTGCAGGCGTGTCCGCCATAGCGCATCACCATTTTCTGGCTATCGGGCAGGGCGGCATGAAGTTCACTGGAACATGCTGATGGCACCAGCAGATCATCACTGGCGCAGATGATTTGCACCGGGCAGCGGATACGATTCGCATGGTGACTAAAGTCAGCGCGTTTGAGGGCGTTAAGTCGACGCAGTAAATTATTTTTGCCCTGAAAATGCGCCAGTGCCAGCGCGTCTTCTGCTTCCAGGCGAGGTGCGCGGGCCGCCATCCAGTCGGCGGGATAGAGGAACAACGGCTGCGCTTCCACCCATGCCTGTGCGCCGCCGCTATACAGTAATCGTTCGCGAACCTGAAAACAGCGGCGCGTATGGGCGTTTATTCGTAGCCAGCCGTTAACGCTGACCAGCACAGTTACCGACGTGGGATAATCCAGCGCCAGCTGCATTCCCACCAGCGCACCGAGCGCATGTCCGACCACCGCGTAACGCTCAATCCCTGCGGCTACCAGCGCCTGATGCAGTTCCGCTGCCATCTGGGCGATACTGTAATCTTCTGCCAGCGTGTCGGGATTATTGCCGGTGCCGCGCTGGTCGTAACAGACTACCTGATACTCCTGCTCCAGCACCGCCAGTTGCGGTAACCAGTAACTGCCGCTACCGCCAAGACCCGAAATCAACACCACTACGGGCGCATCAGTATAAGGGGGAGGTGAGAGTGAAAGTTTCATCGCGGCCTCACTTGGCGATATGCGCAATTGTGGCGATTTCCACCAGCGCGTCAGGTTTTACCAGTCCGCACTGAATGCAGAATCGCGCCGGTTTATCACCCGGAAAAAACTCGGCGTAGATTTCGTTAATCGCGGCGTAATTTTTCCAGTCGGTAATAAATATGCTGTTGAAGGTCACGTCCGCCATCGTGCCACCCGCCGTCTCGATCACCTTGCGGATAGTTTCCAGAACGTGGCGGGTTTGCGCCTTTGGGTCATCGGCAAACAGCACATTATTATGTTGATCAAAAGCCAGCGTACCGGAGACGTACACCACGCCATCAGCCAGCGTGCCGGGAACGAAGGGGGCCAGCGGTGCGCTGCTGCCAGCGGGAATAATTACGGATTTCGGCATAAGTAAGTTCCTCAGGCAATACGGGCAAGAGACGTGGGCGAAAGCGCGTCGCAGAACGTTTCGACGTCGCTGACCCAGCCAAAAAAGGTTTCGATATTGAACAACGCGGCTTTCTGTGCAAATTCCGGCCCCGCCTGGTGAGTTGCGTCTTCCAGCACCACGCCGAAATACTCCAGAAAAAAGCCGTCGCGTAGCGTCGATTCGACGCAGACGTTGGTAGCGATACCGGTGAAAACCAGATGGCGTATTCCGCGGCTGCGCAAAATGCTGTCCAGCGGCGTATTGAAGAAACCGCTGTAGCGCGGCTTCGGCAGCACAATATCGCCAGGCTGCGGCACCAGTTCATCCACCAGTTGATAATCCCAGGAGCCTTTCGCCAGCAATTTCCCCTGCAGCTGCGGCTGCTTACGCATGGTTTTCAGGGCGTTCGATTTATGAAAATTCGGTGAGCCGGGTCCGCCAGCCTCGACATATTGTTCATCCCAGCCATTTTGAAACCAGATGATCAGCATCTCTGCCGCTCGCGCTGCGGTCACGGCGGTTTGAATGTTGGCAATGACCGGGCGAGTGGTTGAGACATCAAACCCGGCGAGATCTAAATAGCCGCCTGGCGTGGCATAGGCGTTTTGCATATCCACCACGATCAGCGCACTTTGCTGCGGATCGAAGGTAATGGCTTCCGGTCGTGCGGTTAAGGTTGTCATCATGCCACCTCCTGAGTCAGCGCAGGGAGATGGGCGCGGCACTGCATCAGTGGTTGAATGCGCTCGCCGAAGGTTTCGATTCCCGACAGAAAATCATCGAAGGTCAACAGCACGCCTTCGGCACCAGGCACGCTTGCGACTTCATCTAACATGCGCGCGACACTGGCGTAAGAACCGACTAACGTCCCCATATTGATGTTTACCGCCGAAGTGGGATCGGCCATCTGACGGACGTTGGTGTCAGTACCGGAGCGGGTATCTTTCTGACTTTGTTCGGTTAGCCAGCTTAACGCCTCTTCATCCGCGCCCGCTTTGTAGTGTTCCCATTTGGCGCGAGCGGCATCGTCGGTTTCATCGGCAATCACCATAAACAACACATAAGAGCCAACGTCGCGCCCGGTTTGCTCTGCGGCCTGTTTCATCCGCGCAGCGGTCGGGGCGAAAGCCGTGGGGGTATTTACGCCTTTGCCGAAACAGAAGTTGAAATCGGCATACTGAGCGGAGAACGCCATGCCAGCGTCGCTTTGCCCGGCGCAGATCACTTTCATGGGGACACTCGGTTGCGGACTGACGCGACAATCATTCATGGTGAAAAAATCGCCTTTAAAATCGCTTTTCCCCGAGCCCCACAGGTCGCGCAGCACCTGAACATATTCGGTGAGATAGTCGTAACGACGGGAGAAATAGTCATCGCCAGGCCAGATACCCATCTGCTCATACTCGGGCTTTTGCCAGCCAGTCACGAGGTTGACGCCAAAACGCCCGCCAGAGATGGAGTCGATGGTTGCGGCCATACGGGCGACGATTGCCGGAGGTAACGTTAAGGTGGCGGCGGTGGCGTATATCTGAATGCGCGAGGTCACGGCCGCCAGCCCCGCCATCAAGGTGAACGACTCAAGGTTGTGATCCCAGAACTCAGTTTTGCCGCCAAAGCCACGCAGTTTGATCATCGACAGGGCGAAATCGAAATGGTAGTGCTCCGCTTTTTGCACGATGGCTTTATTCAGTTCAAAGGTCGGCATGTACTGCGGCGCGTGGGTCGAAATGAGCCAGCCGTTGTTGCCAATAGGTACGAATACGCCAATTTTCATTATCAACCTCTC
Source organism: Escherichia sp. E3659 (assembly GCF_005781135.1). Taxonomy (NCBI): domain Bacteria; kingdom Pseudomonadati; phylum Pseudomonadota; class Gammaproteobacteria; order Enterobacterales; family Enterobacteriaceae; genus Escherichia; species Escherichia sp. E3659. Next base: position 14,817 of record NZ_VATQ01000031.1, read on the forward strand.
TTCGTCTCGTAAAGTGAAAGTCAGACGGGGCGCTGCATCCTGCATATCCTTTTCAGCCGCGTAATGGCTTGTTTGCAAAGCGGATGCCAGTTTTTAAAAAGTGAATGTTATTAATGCGTTAACATTGTGTTATCTAAAATATCTGGTAAAAAGTGGACTAAACGGTCAAAACAGTTGCACATAAAACATGCATCTGTGCGCGATGAGAGTGCAGAAGGTCGAGGCCGGGCGGGGGTTTTGCTATCCTGTTGCCAATCTACAAGAGGGGAGAGCGCATGACGCAAGGCGCAGTGAAAACAACGGGTAAACGTTCGCGTGCAGTAAGCGCGAAGAAAAAAGCGATTCTTAGCGCGGCACTGGACACTTTTTCGCAATTCGGTTTTCACGGCACACGGCTGGAGCAGATCGCAGAGTTGGCGGGTGTTTCTAAAACCAATCTGCTGTATTACTTCCCGTCGAAAGAGGCACTGTATATTGCCGTGCTGCGGCAAATTCTCGATATCTGGTTGGCGCCGTTAAAGGCGTTTCGTGAAGATTTCGCCCCGCTGGCGGCGATCAAAGAGTACATTCGTCTGAAGCTGGAAGTCTCCCGCGATTATCCGCAGGCTTCGCGCCTGTTCTGTATGGAGATGCTGGCAGGCGCGCCGTTGTTAATGGATGAACTGACGGGCGATTTGAAGGCGTTAATTGATGAGAAATCAGCGCTGATTGCGGGCTGGGTCAAGAGTGGCAAACTCGCGCCGATTGACCCGCAGCATTTGATTTTTATGATTTGGGCTTCCACTCAACATTACGCCGATTTCGCCCCTCAGGTGGAGGCGGTGACAGGCGCAACGTTGCGCGATGAGGTATTTTTCAATCAAACGGTTGAAAACGTGCAGCGGATTATTATTGAAGGGATTCGACCACGTTAAAGATGCCGGAGGAGGTAGTAACATCCTCCGGCTACCTGTTTAACCGATCGTCATTAAACTGGCGTTACCGCCAGCGGCAGCGGTATTCACACTCAGCGAACGTTCGATATACAGCCGTTCCAGAAGGATATTGCTTTCGCCACGGGCAAAACCCTGCACCGAAACAATTGCGCCATCCCGCGCGGCAACTGCTTCACACAATGCGCGAAGCTGATCCGAATCACCGTGGAAGATCACCGCATCAAACGGTTGAGCGGTTATATTTTCCGCTTTCGCCAGTTGAATACGCTCGCTGACTGCCGATGGCAAGGCCTTCACTAACTGACGATGCAGCGCGTCATCCGGCCACAGTACCTGGCTGCCCACCGCCAGCACGGCGGCGAGCTGAGTCAGCGCATCCTGTTCATCATCGGCAATACACAACACGCGCTCACGCGGCAGCAGCGTCCAGGTGTTGCGTTCACCCGTCGGCCCTGGCAGCAATCGTTGTGTTCCTGCCTGCGCCAGCTCGCCATATTGCGTACATAACGCCTGCAATTCTGGACGATTTGCTGCCCATTCCCGCAGTGCATTTAGCGGCTGAGTCAATGCGGCTTTCAACTGCGCATCGACCGGATACTCTGCATCCTGACGCGCGAGCGTCACCGCCAGCGCACTTTCCGGGCGATTCGCCAGCAGACGGTAGAGATAGAGCGGACCGCCTGCTTTCGGCCCGGTACCGGACAACCCTTCGCCGCCGAACGGCTGCACACCAACCACTGCACCCACCATATTACGGTTAACGTACAGGTTACCGACATGCGCCGAGCCAGTGACCTGGGCGATGGTTTCATCAATGCGCGTATGGACGCCAAGCGTCAGACCATAACCGGAAGCGTTAATCTGCTCGATCAGCTCCGGCAGCTGGTTACGGTTGTAACGCACCACATGCAGCACCGGACCAAAGACCTCTTTTTGCAATTCGGCAAAGTCATCCAGTTCGATCAGCGTCGGGGCGACAAAGGTGCCGCTTTGCCATTCGCGGGCATCTTCGCTGTTTTCCCGCACCGCCTGGAACACCGGACGGCCTTTGCTACGCATGGTCTGAATATGGCGCTCAATATTGGCTTTCGCTTCGCTATCAATCACCGGACCGATATCGGTGGTCAGGCGACCCGGATTACCCATCCGGCATTCGGCCATTGCGCCGCGCAGCATTTTCAACGTGTGGTCGGCAATCTCATCTTGCAGACACAGCACGCGCAGTGCCGAACAACGCTGACCCGCACTGTCGAACGCCGAGGCCAGCACATCTATTACGACTTGTTCGGTCAGTGCTGAAGAATCGACAATCATCGCGTTCATGCCGCCGGTTTCAGCGATGAGCGGAAGAGGGCGACCCTGAGCGTCCAGGCGGCTGGCGATATTGCGTTGCAGTAACGTAGCGACTTCGGTTGAACCGGTAAACATCACCCCGCGCACGCGATCATCACCCGTCAGTTGCGCGCCCACGGTTTCACCCCGACCTGGCAGCAATTGCACCACGCCTGGCGGTACACCCGCTTCCAGCAAAATGGCGATCCCTTGCGCGGCAATCAGCGGCGTTTGTTCTGCCGGTTTTGCCAGTACGCTGTTACCTGCAGCCAGTGCAGCAGCAATCTGCCCGGTGAAAATAGCCAGCGGGAAGTTCCACGGACTGATACACACCACAGGCCCTAATGGACGGTGGGTTTCGTTAGCGAAATCATCCCGCACCTGTCCGGCGTAGTAGTGGAGAAAATCGACGGCTTCACGCACTTCGGCGATGGCGTTACTGAAGGTTTTTCCGGCTTCACGCACCAGAATACCAATCAGTTGCTGCATCTGGCTTTCCATCAGCACGGCAGCGCGATGTAAAATCGCCGCGCGTTCAGCCGGAGGAGTGGCAAACCAGATTGGCGCGTTATTAACCGCACTTTCCAGCGCCTGTTCTACTTCACGCGGCGTGGCTTCACGCACAAAGCCCACAATATCTTTCGGTTCCGCAGGGTTAATAACGGGCGACATCTCACCAGCCGTGACCGGTTGTTCCAGCATTGGCAAGGCCTGCCATTTTTGCAGTGCACTATTGAGCAGGGCAGAAGAGAGCGAGGCCAGACGGTGTTCATTGGCGAGATCCAGCCCTGCCGAGTTGTCGCGCCCGTGACCGTAAAGATCGCGCGGCAGGGGAATTTTCGGATGCGGTAATCCCGTTTGCCCTTCCTGTTGCGCCAATTTTTCTACAGCAGAGACCGGATCGGCGACCAGTTCATCCAGTGGCAAAGAGGTGTCGGCAATACGGTTAACAAACGAGGTGTTAGCACCGTTTTCCAGCAGGCGGCGCACCAGATACGCCAGCAGCGTTTCATGTGTGCCAACCGGAGCATAAATACGACACGGACGGTTAAGTTTGCCGTCGGCAACTTTCCCGGTGACCTGCTCATACAGTGGCTCGCCCATACCATGCAGGCACTGGAACTCGTACTGACCCGGATAGTAGTTCTGACCTGCCAGTTGATAAATTGCCGCCAGCGTATGGGCGTTGTGCGTCGCGAACTGCGGGTAGATTAGATTCGGTACCGCCAGCAGCTTTTTCGCACAGGCGAGATAAGAAACGTCGGTATACACCTTGCGGGTATAAACCGGATAGCCTTCAAGGCCGTCCATCTGTGCACGCTTGATTTCACTATCCCAGTACGCGCCTTTCACCAGGCGAATCATCAGACGGCGACGGCTGCGGGTGGCGAGATCAATCAGATAATCAATCACCAACGGGCAGCGTTTTTGATAAGCCTGAATAACAAAACCGATGCCGTTCCAGCCTGCCAGTTCCGGCTCGAAACAGAGTTTTTCCAGCAGATCGAGGGAGATCTCCAGACGATCGGCCTCTTCGGCGTCAATGTTGATACCAATATCGTACTGACGCGCCAGCAGGGTGAGTGATTTCAGACGCGGGTAAAGCTCTTCCATTACCCGGTCATACTGGGCGCGGCTGTAACGCGGATGCAGCGCCGACAGTTTGATTGAAATGCCCGGCCCTTCATAGATGCCACGACCATTGGACGCTTTACCAATGGCGTGAATCGCCTGCTGATAGGAAACCATATACGCCTGTGCGTCTGCGGCAGTCAGCGCGGCTTCGCCCAGCATATCGTAAGAGTAACGGAAACCTTTTTCTTCCAGCTTGCGGGCATTGGCTAACGCTTCCGCGATGGTCTCACCCGTGACGAACTGCTCGCCCATCAGGCGCATCGCCATATCCACACCTTTGCGGATCAGCGGTTCACCGCTCTTACCGATAATGCGATTCAGCGAGCGGGAGAGGCTGGCTTCGTTATGGGTTGAAACCAGTTTGCCGGTAAACAGCAGCCCCCAGGTGGCGGCATTAACAAACAAAGACGGGCTACGACCAATGTGTGACTGCCAGTTACCGTTGCTGATTTTGTCGCGAATTAACGCGTCACGGGTGGCTTTGTCGGGAATACGCAACAACGCTTCCGCCAGACACATCAGCGCCACGCCTTCCTGCGATGACAACGAAAACTCCTGCAATAACCCCTGAACCATACCTGCGCGACCACTGGCGTTTTTTTGATTACGCAGTTTATCGGCCAGTTGATACGCCAGTTTGTGCGCCTGTTCGGCAATCGGCTGCGGCAGGCGAGCTTGTTCCAGCAGCATAGAAACCGCTTCAGTTTCCGGGCGGCGATACGCGGCGGTGATAGCGGCGCGGGAAACCGACTGGGGCAAAATTTGCTCGGCAAAGTCGAGGAATGGCTGGTGTGGTTCCTCTGCCGGAGTCGGTGCTTCATCGCTCTCATTGGCCGCGCCAGAAAGCAGCGCAGGTAGCTCCGGCAAGGTATCGCTATTTTCCAGTTGTTCAAGATAAGAAAAAATCGCCTGCTTAATTAACCAGTGCGGTGTGCGATCGATACGTGTCGCGGCTGACTTAATACGCTCACGCGTCGCGTCGTCCAGCTTAACCCCCATGGTGGTGGTTCCCATGCCATTACTCCTGTTGTTCTGAAAGGTGCAACTTAACGTTATCGTGAAATATCCATTATGTTGCAACTTTGTGCAACCACGTTAAATGTGACTTACGTAGCAAGCTTAAAAATGAATGAAATGTTAATAAAGGAAATCGATATGACAGGGATTAAAAAAGTAACGCAGACTTTTTCTCTGCGGCAGTTAACATTTTTGAAAGGTGCAACCGTAAAAAATGTGAGGAAGTGCAACCTGATGAAAAATAGTATCGCTGGGCAATAAAATTTGATGTAAATGATGTGTTAAATCGATTGTGAATAACCAGCACTTCCGGCAGGATACGGTCGCCCTGGTAAAACATAAACTCTGTTACCCCGTTCCGGTGGCAGATATAACGGCAAGTTTCGACATTGCCGATAATAATTTTTGGAGACTTTAGATGGCTATTAGCACACCGATGTTGGTGACATTTTGTGTCTATATCTTTGGCATGATATTGATTGGGTTTATCGCCTGGCGATCAACGAAAAACTTTGACGATTATATTCTGGGCGGTCGTAGCCTTGGGCCATTCGTGACGGCATTATCGGCGGGTGCGTCGGATATGAGCGGCTGGCTGTTAATGGGGTTGCCAGGCGCGGTTTTTCTTTCCGGGATTTCCGAAAGCTGGATCGCCATTGGCCTGACATTAGGCGCGTGGATTAACTGGAAACTGGTGGCCGGGCGGTTGCGTGTTCATACCGAATACAATAATAACGCCTTAACTCTGCCGGATTATTTCACCGGGCGCTTTGAAGATAAAAGCCGCATTTTGCGCATTATCTCCGCGCTGGTTATTTTGCTGTTCTTCACCATTTATTGCGCTTCGGGCATTGTGGCAGGCGCGCGTCTGTTTGAAAGTACCTTCGGCATGAGCTACGAAACGGCTCTGTGGGCGGGAGCTGCGGCGACGATCCTTTACACCTTTATTGGCGGTTTCCTCGCGGTGAGCTGGACTGATACTGTACAGGCCAGCCTGATGATTTTTGCCCTGATCCTGACGCCGGTTATCGTCATTATCAGTGTCGGTGGCTTTGGCGACTCGCTGGAAGTGATCAAACAAAAGAGCATCGAAAACGTGGATATGCTCAAAGGGCTGAACTTTGTTGCCATTATCTCGCTGATGGGCTGGGGGCTGGGTTACTTCGGTCAGCCGCACATTCTGGCGCGTTTTATGGCGGCGGATTCTCACCACAGCATTGTCCATGCGCGTCGTATCAGTATGACCTGGATGATCCTCTGCCTGGCAGGGGCGGTGGCTGTCGGCTTCTTTGGGATTGCTTACTTTAACGATCATCCGGCGTTGGCTGGTGCGGTAAATCAGAACGCCGAGCGTGTGTTTATCGAACTGGCGCAAATTCTATTTAACCCGTGGATTGCCGGGATTCTGCTGTCGGCGATTCTGGCGGCGGTGATGTCAACCTTAAGCTGCCAGTTGCTGGTATGTTCCAGTGCGATTACCGAAGATTTATACAAAGCGTTTCTGCGTAAACATGCCAGCCAGAAAGAGCTGGTGTGGGTAGGGCGTGTGATGGTGCTGGTGGTGGCGCTGGTGGCGATTGCGCTGGCGGCAAACCCGGAAAACCGCGTGCTGGGCTTAGTGAGCTATGCGTGGGCAGGCTTTGGCGCGGCGTTTGGTCCGGTGGTGCTGTTCTCGGTGATGTGGTCACGCATGACGCGCAACGGTGCGCTGGCGGGGATGATCATCGGTGCGCTGACGGTTATCGTCTGGAAGCAGTTCGGCTGGCTGGGACTGTACGAAATTATTCCGGGCTTCATCTTCGGCAGTATCGGGATTGTAGTGTTTAGTTTGCTGGGTAAAGCGCCGTCAGCGGCGATGCAAAAACGCTTTGCCGAGGCCGATGCGCACTATCATTCGGCTCCGCCGTCACGGTTGCAGGAAAGCTAAGGGAAGGCGTTTTACCGAAAATCCCGCGTCATAATCAGAAGCAGGCAGAGGGCAATCAGTGATTGCCCTCTGCGTTTTTCTCAAAAAAATTTACATTTTTTCATCATTATCACTACATTCCGCTTGTATTTTTCTTCACCGTAATGATAATCGCTATCACTGCGATTTACTTTTCTTTGCATAGATTGACTCAGAAAAACGTTTAAGGGTGGGTGGCATGTTTGTTCCGTTTCTCATTATGTTGCGCGAAGGACTTGAAGCCGCGCTAATTGTCAGTTTGATTGCCAGCTATCTTAAGCGTACCCAGCGAGGCCGATGGATTGGTGTGATGTGGATTGGCGTGTTGCTTGCCGCTGCGTTGTGCCTGGGCTTGGGAATCTTCATTAACGAAACCACCGGCGAATTTCCGCAAAAAGAACAGGAACTGTTTGAAGGTATCGTGGCGGTGATCGCCGTGGTGATCCTTACCTGGATGGTTTTCTGGATGCGTAAAGTGTCGCGCAACGTCAAAGTGCAACTGGAACAGGCAGTCGATAGCGCATTGCAGCGTGGAAATCATCATGGCTGGGCGCTGGTGATGATGGTTTTTTTTGCCGTTGCAAGGGAAGGGCTGGAGTCGGTCTTTTTCCTGCTGGCAGCATTTCAACAAGATGTCGGGATCTGGCCGCCGCTGGGTGCAATGCTCGGTCTTGCTACAGCCGTGGTGCTCGGCTTCCTGCTCTACTGGGGCGGTATTCGCCTCAATCTTGGTGCATTTTTTAAATGGACCAGCCTGTTTATTCTCTTCGTCGCCGCAGGGCTGGCGGCAGGTGCCATTCGCGCATTTCATGAAGCTGGCCTGTGGAACCACTTTCAGGAAATCGCCTTCGATATGAGTGCGGTGCTCTCAACTCACTCGCTGTTTGGCACGCTGATGGAAGGGATTTTTGGCTATCAGGAAGCGCCGAGCGTCAGCGAAGTCGCCGTCTGGTTTATTTATCTCATCCCGGCGCTGGTGGCATTTGCCCTGCCACCACGCGCAGGGGCGACAGCGTCTCGTTCTGCGTAGCAAATACGACGCAAACTCTTGCTTAGTTACAACATACTTTAAAGGGATAGTCTCGTCATGACCATTAACTTCCGCCGTAACGCATTGCAGTTGAGCGTGGCTGCGCTGTTTTCTTCTGCTTTTATGGCTAACGCCGCTGATATTCCGCAAGTCAAAGTCACTGTGACGGATAAGCAGTGCGAACCGATGACCATTACGGTTAACGCCGGGAAAACACAGTTCATTATTCAGAACCACAGCCAGAAGGCGCTGGAGTGGGAGATCCTTAAAGGCGTGATGGTGGTGGAAGAGCGGGAAAATATCGCCCCTGGCTTTAGCCAGAAAATGACGGCGAATTTACAGCCTGGCGAATACGATATGACCTGCGGTCTGCTGACTAACCCGAAAGGGAAGTTGATCGTCAAAGGTGAGGCAACGGCGGATGCGGCGCAAAGTGATGCGCTGTTAAGTCTTGGTGGTGCAATTACTGCATATAAAGCGTATGTCATGGCGGAAACCACACAGCTGGTGACCGACACCAAAGCCTTTACCGACGCGATTAAAGCAGGCGATATCGAAAAAGCGAAAGCACTGTATGCGCCGACGCGCCAGCACTATGAGCGCATTGAACCGATTGCTGAACTGTTCTCCGATCTGGATGGCAGCATTGACGCCCGTGAAGATGATTACGAGCAAAAAGCCGCCGATCCGAAATTCACTGGTTTCCACCGTCTGGAAAAAGCATTGTTTGGCGACAACACCACCAAAGGGATGGATAAGTATGCCGACCAGCTTTATACCGATGTGGTCGATTTGCAAAAACGCATCAGTGAACTGGCTTTCCCACCTTCAAAAGTGGTCGGCGGTGCAGCCGGACTGATTGAGGAAGTGGCAGCCAGCAAAATCAGCGGTGAAGAAGATCGCTACAGCCACACCGATCTGTGGGATTTCCAGGCTAACGTTGAAGGCTCGCAGAAAATAGTCGATCTGCTGCGTCCACAACTACAAAAAGCCAACCCGGAGCTGCTGGCAAAAGTCGATGCTAACTTCAAAAAGGTCGATACTATTCTGGCGAAATACCGTACCAAAGACGGTTTTGAAACCTACGACAAACTGACCGATGCCGACCGTAACGCGCTGAAAGGGCCGATTACTGCGCTGGCGGAAGATCTGGCGCAACTTCGCGGTGTGCTGGGGCTGGACTAAGCGTTATGCAGTATGAAGATGAAAACGGCGTGAATGAACCGTCACGCCGACGTTTACTGAAAGGGATTGGTGCACTGGCGCTGGCGGGAAGTTGTCCGGTCGCTCATGCACAAAAACCGCAAAGTGCGCCGGGTACGCTTTCACCGGATGCACGTAATGAGAAACAGCCGTTTTATGGTGAACATCAGGCAGGGATCCTGACGCCACAACAGGCCGCAATGATGCTGGTGGCATTTGATGTGCTTGCCAGTGATAAAGCCGATCTTGAACGGCTGTTTCGCTTGTTGACTCAGCGTTTTGCTTTTCTGACTCAGGGCGGAGCGGCACCAGAAACGCCAAATCCGCGCCTGCCACCACTCGATTCCGGCATTCTTGGCGACTACATTGCGCCCGATAATCTCACCATCACGTTATCGGTGGGCCACTCATTGTTTGACGAACGGTTTGGGCTTGCGCCGCAGATGCCGAAAAAGTTGCAGAAGATGACGCGTTTCCCCAACGACTCGCTGGATGCGGCGTTATGTCATGGTGATGTGTTGCTACAAATTTGCGCCAACACCCAGGACACGGTGATACATGCGCTGCGCGATATCATCAAACACACACCGGATTTGCTCAGCGTGCGCTGGAAGCGGGAAGGGTTTATTTCCGATCACGCGGCGCGTAGTAAAGGCAAAGAGACGCCGATAAATTTGCTGGGCTTTAAAGACGGCACCGCCAATCCCGATAGCCAGAATGATAAGTTGATGCAAAAAGTGGTGTGGGTCACGGCAGATCAGCAGGAACCTGCGTGGGCTATCGGCGGCAGCTACCAGGCGGTGCGCTTGATTCAGTTTCGGGTGGAATTTTGGGACAGAACGCCGCTGAAAGAACAGCAGACGATTTTTGGTCGTGATAAGCAAACCGGTGCGCCGCTGGGGATGAAGCATGAGCACGATGTGCCGGATTACGCCAGCGATCCGGAAGGGAAGGTGATTGCGCTGGACAGCCATATTCGTCTGGCGAATCCCCGTACGGCGGAGAGTGAGTCCAGCCTGATGCTGCGTCGTGGCTACAGTTATTCGTTGGGGGTCACCAACTCCGGACAACTGGATATGGGGTTGCTGTTTGTCTGCTATCAACACGATCTGGAAAAGGGCTTCCTGACAGTACAAAAAAGGCTCAATGGCGAAGCGCTGGAGGAATACGTCAAACCTATCGGCGGCGGTTATTTTTTTGCGCTGCCGGGAGTGAAGGACGCGAATGATTACCTGGGAAGGGCGCTATTGCAGGTTTAATGTTTTTAGGCGGATAAGGCGTTTACGCCGCATCCGGCGTTTGTGCACTGATGCCTGATGCGATGCTGGCGCATCTTATCAGGCCTACAATCTACAATCGCTGCCGGATCCGTAGGCCGGATAAGGCGTTCACGCCGCATCCGGCGTTCGTGCGCAGATGCCTGAAGCGAATCCTGCTGAAAGCACACAGCTTTTTTCATCACTGTCATCACACTGTCATCTTTCCAGTAGAAACTAATGTCACTGAAATGGTGCTTTATAGTTAAATATAAGTAAATATATTGTTGCAATGAATGCGAAAACTGTTGTACTTATTAAGTAACAGCGGTAGTTCCCGGCAGTGATAGTCAGTCACTATGGAGATCGCGGATGGTAACGTCCTGTACTGGACATGTTTTTGACAATCAACGCTCGACCAAACGCGGAGATTTCTCCTCCGGTAGCAACTTCGTCACTCTGTATTTTTACTCACTTCCTCCCTTTTCTCGTGTTACCGACGCCTTTAACGGTGCGCGTAGCCGTTTTCGGTGTTATTTCCAAAAGCAAACTATGGCTTACAAGGAAGCCAACCCTCTGATGTTCGTGCGCATAATCGCGCTGCCAACGGCGCGTGTGATGAATACAAACAACTCAAGGTGCTCTCCATGGGAAGACAAAAAGCAGTGATCAAAGCTCGTCGCGAGGCAAAACGTGTGCTGAGACGGGATTCGCGCAGCCATAAACAGCGTGAAGAAGAATCGGTCACCTCGCTTGTGCAGATGAGCGGCGTAGAAGCCATTGGTATGGCCCGCGACAGTCGCGATACCTCGCCAATCGTGGCGCGAAATGAAGCGCAATTGCACTATCTGAAGGCTATTGAGAGTAAGCAGCTGATATTCGCTACGGGCGAAGCCGGGTGCGGTAAAACCTGGATCAGTGCGGCAAAAGCGGCAGAGGCCCTGATACATAAGGATGTCGACAGGATCATCGTCACCCGTCCAGTTTTGCAAGCCGATGAAGATCTTGGCTTCTTACCTGGGGATATCGCAGAAAAGTTTGCTCCCTATTTTCGCCCGGTCTACGACGTGCTGGTCCGGCGCCTGGGGGCTTCCTTTATGCAGTATTGCCTGCGACCGGAAATAGGGAAGGTGGAAATCGCGCCGTTCGCCTATATGCGTGGACGTACCTTTGAAAATGCAGTTGTCATTCTTGACGAGGCGCAGAATGTGACTGCCGCGCAAATGAAAATGTTTTTAACCCGCCTCGGGGAAAACGTAACGGTTATCGTCAATGGTGATATCACGCAATGCGATCTGCCTCGCGGCGTGCGCTCCGGATTAAGTGACGCGCTGGAACGTTTCGAAGAAGATGAAATGGTCGGGATCGTCCGGTTCGGCAAAAATGATTGCGTACGTTCGGCTCTTTGCCAACGTACGCTACATGCCTATAGTTAAGTGTATTACAAGCGCAGAGCCCGGGCTAACCGGGCTTTGTTTTTGATGTGTATGCCCGGAGTGCAAATTTATCTGAAACTACCTACAGCCGGTTTAGTTGCAATGCAAGATAGCTATTTTAAATAATAAAGTCTGTTCTCAATATATTCATTCAGTTTTGTCAGCTCTTCTGCGATTTTTTCCTTGTTCAATTCATTGTTGTCGGTCATGGTTAATAAAATCAATTCCTTTGTTTTTTTTGATAAAATGCCCGGGTGGAAATTTCTGCTGTTATACATTTCATGAATAATGCTGAGTAATTCGTTATTGAAAAAATCAATATTATCCATGTTGTCGATTTGAGGGTTGCTGTCTTGAAAATTTTTAATAATTTTATTTATTTTGATAAGGAAATAAAACTCAATATTTCTCTGGGTTTGTTCTTCTGGTGTGAAAATTGGAAAGTCATAATGTTCACATATTGTATCATAATCATCAAACTTTTCGTTTTCAATTGACCATAACTTTTTCTTTTCTATTTTATCCTTCGTTGATTTTATCTCTGAAAACATTCTTTTTATTATCAATAAAATGATGGCCGTGACAAATAAAATAATTACGCCAATATGTGTGGAGTAATAAAAAAGTAACATGATAAATGAAATTACTGGTAGTGCTAATGAGGTAATAATCAATAAGTTACCGACTTTACTATATGAGTGTAGTTCAAAAATGAATTCCCTTTCGCCACTTGCGAAGATGTAAAATAATGAGAAGCCTGTGTTCAGTAATGTTGATACTGCGAAACCTAACGTAGCCCACCACAGCGGAAAACTATTGGAGATGTTAACAGGGGGTACACTAAAAAGCCCAATAAAAAAGGTAAAGCAGGCTCCAGTCAGAATTGAGTGAAAATATGAAAACCATTTTATACTCTCCCCTGTATGATACCCTTTTTTATATGCACGCCAGGCAATCCGCTTTGTATTATACATGGTTCTATCCTTAAATTGATTAACTATGAAAACTATACTAATTGATATTAATGCATGCGTAAGATTATTATTAATATCGTATATAATTTACTACCTCATCGCCCGAATCAATCCCATATCAGTTTGTGCATTAGATTAGTTGATAAATAAATGATTATGAACAAATGCATTTATCTGGTAATAGATTTAGCCTACTACCAGATAAACAATCAGTTATTGTGGCGAATAATTTGGTAAAACTCGGCAGGTATGTTGGGGCCAAAACTCAGCGCATATTGATAACAAACATCTGTCCACTGATGGTTTTTGTAAAAAGCAAGAATAACTTGTTTTACCATTTGGTATTCAATATCGAGTTCATCTTTTAAGTCGTTTTCAAATTCATACCATTTTAATTTTTCATTGTTGCTTAATTTTTCATCGTATTTTTCAAATATATCATGTGTACGATTAATGTTTCTTTCATTCCAATCCATTGAAATAGTTAATGACTCCACGGGATGATTATGATAATCGATTATGTCACCAAGGATACTTATATGGTATTTCAATTTTTCAATTTCTTTTGAAATTTCAGTTAAGTTCATGCTTTATCCTCCATTTTAGAATTTGTAGAATTCATCGCAGATATGACATCTTGAGTCTTTGTTTGTAGATCATGAACATATGCGAGTCTGGAGTGCCTGAATGCCAACCTGTTTCGTAAGAGTTAAGATTTATTTTGCTTCAACAAGAAGCAGGTGAGTATCAGCATCAGGATCTTTTGTATCAAGAGTTCCTAAAGCAATATCGGAACCTCTTTTGTCTTGTGCTCGCTTCAGAAGAGCATAGTCATGCTGTCTGTTATTAAAGGATACTCCCATCCATTTACCCACAATAGTTAGAATTGAATCACTTTGTACATTTATATTCAGCTTTTGCCTTGGTAAATAATAAATATTATTTCGGTCTTATCTAATGCAAAAATGATTTTGCAAAACAAGGTATCGCTTACCTCATCCTTTCTGAACGGAACAGGAGACTATGTTGGAAAATTCCTCGTCGCCCTGCGGGCAGCCCGTT
>NZ_VATQ01000032.1:0-20890 GCF_005781135.1 Escherichia sp. E3659
TAACGATATCTCAGGCACCACCGGGAAATACGGTGCCGGGGTGAGTGCTCAGCTGACAGCAAATGCCGGGGTGTGGGCAGAAGCGAGTTACCAGAATGGCGAGAATACAGAATCGCCGGTAACAGGGAGCGTCGGTTTCCGGATTAATTTCTGATACGGAAAAAGGGGCAGTAACGGGCGCTCTTATACCTGTTACTGCCCCTGTCGGCAAAAGGAAACAACGCGCGGAAAAACGCCCGCATTCACCATCTTTACACTTGTTATTTTAAATGAACAGGGCCACAACGTCCTCAGTGCTGTGGCCAGACAGAAATTAATATCCGACGCTTCTGAGATGAATACGGGCCACTGATTCATCTTCCGCCCAGTAAATCCGTTCAGCGACCATGGCTTCGGGGTTTAGCTGTACGTCGCGTAGTACACGCTCTTTGAAGCGCAGATAGCCTCCCCTGTCAATGAGATGTCCCATATGGAGATACACTGGTTTGCCGTCCAGCATTTCTTTTTCAAACTCAAACGTGCGGTATTCACCCCGTCGATATCTTCGTAGCGGAACCCCGGCATGGTCAGTTTCTGACGGGGCAGATGGATCTGACCGTTACCCCAGGTTTCAGCAATTCCGTAAGCCACCGTCAGCAGGTGCACGGGCAGAATGCCACCGGGTATACGTACGCTGATCATGGCTTCGCCGCAGATGTATTGCTGTGCAGAAGTAGACAGGAGTATCTGACCGGGCGATTAATGTTTTCCCTGTTCATCAGCGATTGATAAAGTTCCGCTTGCTGACTTTTTATACGAAATTTACTTCAGTATGCGCACACGAATTGACTGTCTGACGGATAAAAACTGTTTTACAGAACTGAATGAATCGCACCGTCTTCGCCGTGGTTGTGAATGAAAAGTATATCATTGCCATCTCAGCAGAAGTAAAACGCCCCGTGAACGGCATGAAATATGCGCCGGAGACGGGTTTACTGGTGACCCTACCGGACAGCCTGTTCTGGTTTGGCAGTCAGCGTATTGCGGTTGATATCCTGAGACTAAGACAGAGCGGAATGCCGGTAGTGACAACGACAGTGGAGGTGAACGATAACCTGACGGGAACAAACCGCAAAATACCGGCATACCATCTCTGATACGACCATCAGGGGAAATATTGCTCTGGCTGCGGTATGGCGACATTCTTTATACTCTATTCCCGTGCCTGAAAAAATGTACAAAAGAAACGGGAATGGCAAGGCCCGATTACGATTTTATCAATCTGTCTCTGGAACATGAACTGAATGAGTGGCTGGCAGAGAGAGGTTATACCGGCCTGGCGGATAACCGGAATCGGTTGGCAGAGGTGGTTACCCGCAAATTGCAGGACAGCTTTTATATAAACGTTTCCTTGGATGCGCTGAACACGGCATACAGTGAACACCCGGAGTGGTTTTCTGGGCTTGTCTTCGGGGATGAGAATTAAACAGTGGATTATGCTGCCATCAGGCAGTGTGATTGCCGGCAGGAATTTCGTTTTATTCTGTTTCTTCCCGGAGTTCGGGTTTGAATTTTCCCTGAAAGTTGTACATTGGCCGCATACAGGGATGCGGATAGCCGTCCCGCATAAACACCACCCGGGTTTCCTCAACACTGGTCACGGTGACAAGCGCACCATGATCGTCTCTGTATCGCTGATTGACTTTCGGTAATGGAACATCTTCTGACATAAATTTTAGTACGGTAACAGTTAACTAAATTTTCATGTGGTATCACTGAATCAGGAGACGGCGTTTCCTGATGTGCGCTGTTAATTTTCTGTTTTTACGAAACATTTTCCCCTTCTTTCTGTGTATTTTATTGCGTTCCTCCTTTCATGTCCTTCCCATATCCTGAAACTCACTTAAATACTGCTGAATCGTTGCATATCGAAATTTTCAATGATTGAAGTCAAAAAATGACATTTCTTGCGCTAACCAACTGTATTAAAAGCATTCAATGGGATAATTTCCTGCATTTTTCCATTAACTATGGTTATAAGTTTTGGGTTGTTCTGATTTCTCGATATAAAACAGGATAAAGATCTGTTCATTTGTGTTATTACGATCGATAAATCTGTCATATTGCCGTCATTCAGATCATTATTCTATAATGATCAAAATTAAGTCAATTCTGAACTGATTTGTTACTCAGCATTCTGGTACCGGTTGATGCGGGTAAATACCGGAATGGCGGTAGCGTGCCATCGCAAAACATGGTGGGAGGTATCGTCAGGAGGCTGGTGATTGTTGGTATGGCATGAATAAAAGGTTTTTCGTTTGACTGGAAAATTATGTTGCAGGAACGTGAGGGCAGAGGAACAAAGCTTATTCCGGCGCTGTCCGTCCCTGCTGTCACTGACACTGATGTCTGTTTTATTATCGCCTTTATCTCTTCAGGCTGCGGATGTCCGGCGTAGCGGAGATGAAGCATTTATCATTCAGCAGCAACGTCAGGAAGCCCTTGAGCAACAACTGACGCCTTCAGCCCCTGATGTTCGCCTTTCTGCATCTGGCTCTCTTGCCCGTAAGATTAATTTTCCTGTTGAAACGCCCTGTTTTCAGATTAAACAAACGGAACTGGAGGGGGCTGATGCGTTACCACACTGGTTGCCTTTACAAAAAATCGCCAACGGGGCGGTCGGGCATTGCCTGGGGGCGAAAGGAATTAATCTGCTGATGAGTACATTGCAGAACCGTCTGGTCGATCATGGTTATGTCACCACCCGGGTTCTGGCACCTTCGCAGGATTTAAAAAGCGGTATCCTCCGGCTGGTTATTATTCCCGGTGTTGTGCGGCATGTGCGTCTGACACCGGACAGTGATGACTATATTCAGTTGTATTCCTCATTCCCGGCACACGAAGGCTCTCTGCTGGATTTACGGGACATTGAGCAGGGGCTGGAGAATATGCAACGACTGCCGGGTGTGCAGGCTGATATGGAAATTGTACCCGGTGAGCAGCCAGGGGAAAGTGACATTCTTATTACCCGCAAACAGGACAAATACTGGCGACTGGGGTTTTCGCTTGACGATTCAGGTACCCGCAGCACAGGGCGTTATCTCGGTGGTATAACATTTTCTCTGGATAATCCTTTTTCCCTGAGCGACCTGCTGTATGTTTCTGCCACCCATAATTTTCCACATTACGGGGGTAAGGGCAGTAAAAACTACACGGCCCATTACTCAGTGCCTTTCGGCTACTGGCAGTTTTCCGTCACCGCCAGTGATTACGATTACCATCAGACGGTAGCTGGTGCGGTTGAGGATTACCAGTACAGTGGCGAGAGTCAGAATCTGGGCATGCAGCTGAGCCGGGTACTGCACCGTAACGGGACGCAGAAAACGGTGCTGACTTACGATGTTCAGGCCCGCAGGTCGCGTAACTACATTAATGATACGGAAATCCAGGTACAGCGCCGGCAGACGGCGGCATGGCGACTTGGACTGCAGCACCGCCATTATATTTCGCAGGCCATACTGGATGCCGGCGTCAGCTGGCAACGGGGAACCCGCTGGTTTGGTGCACAGCCGGCACCGGAGGAAATCTTCGGTGAGGCAACGGCGCTCAGTAAGATCCTGCAGATGAATGCATCCTTTAATCTGCCCTTTACACTGGCAGAGCAGCCCTTCAGTTATTCCTTCCGGTATCAGCGCCAGCTGAGCAATACCCCGCTGACCCCACAGGAACAGTTTGCCATCGGTAACCGCTGGACGGTTCGTGGTTTTGACGGGGAGCGAACGCTGAATGCCAGTAACGGCTGGTATATCCGCAACGACCTGGCCTGGCGTACGCCACTGCCGGAGCAGGAGTTATATCTGGGAATGGATTACGGCGAGGTGGGGGGAGCCGGCAGTGAATACCTGGTGGGACGTCATCTGGCCGGTGGTGTTGTGGGGCTGAGGGGGCAACTGTTCAGTACGGATTATGACGTTTTCATCGGTCGTCCGTTTTCAAAACCGGCGGGTTTTATGACGAGTGATGTGACAGCCGGTTTTAATCTGTTCCGGGATTTCTGAGAAAATTTCATGCGTAACGGGAAATATGACGTTCTGAGTCCCCTGTATTCCGGTGAGCCGGTCAATGAGGCGGAAGTCCTGGGGGCGGCCGTGTGGCTGTGGATGCACTCCCCCCTGCATCGTGATGCGCCATTGCATACCCTGCCGGACCTGCTGCTGCCGGTGATTAAGCACCGACAGTATGTGATAACAACAGAGCAGGGGCGACCTGTTTTCTTCATGAGCTGGGCCTGGCTCAGCCAGGAGGCAGAGGCGCGTTATCTTACGCAGCCGGCAATTCTTATGCCTCAGTCGGACTGGAACAGTGGCGACCGGATGTGGGTCTGTGACTGGGTTGCCCCTTTTGGACATACCCCGGATATGAGTCGTCTTGTCCGGCAGGATATTTTTCCCCGTCAGTGCTGGCGTTCGTTATATCACCGGGGACATGAAACCGGGTTACGGGTGATGAATTTCCGGGGTGCACAGGTCAGTCGTGAAGAGGTGCGCCAGTGGCGTGTGCAGCACCCGCTTGCTGTGGATGTGCCGGAGAGATAAGTCAGGTTTATCAGAATGAACAGAAATTGTTACCGCATTATTTTTAACAAAGCCCGGGGAATGCTGATGGTGGTGGCAGATATTGCCCGTTCCGGTCGCGCTGGTGCATCACCGTCCTCCCGCACAGGATATCCACACAGGCAATGTATCTGCCGTGTCACGCCGCTTGCATTCTCTTTGTGGCTGGCGTCGGGGATGGTGCATTCTGTCAGTGCTGCAGGCATTGTCGCAGACCATGGCGCACCAGGATATCAGCAGCCCACAATTACGCAGACGGCCAGCGGTATTCCGCAGGTGAATATTCAGACGCCTTCTGCCGGCGGGGTTTCACATAATACATACAGCCAGTTCGACGTCGGTAACCAGGGCGTCATTCTGAATAACGCCCATAACAATGTGCAGACTCAACTGGGTGGTATGGTGGCCGGGAACCCGTGGCTGGCTAAGGGAGAGGCCAGAATCATTCTTAATGAAGTGAACAGTCGCAATCCCAGCCAGTTGAACGGTTTTGTTGAGGTTGCCGGGAAAAAGGCGCAGGTGGTGATTGCGAACCCGGCCGGCATCAGTTGCGACGGGTGCGGTTTTATTAATGCGAACCGGGCCACGCTGACCACGGGGCAGCCGCAGATGAAAAACGGCAGTCTGACCGGATTCAGTGTTGAACGTGGTGAGATTCAGGTTACGGGCAAAGGTATGGATGCTTCGCGCACGGATTATACCGATATCATTGCCCGGTCTGTGAAGATTAATGCGGGTATCTGGGCGCAGGATCTGAAAGTGACCACAGGACGTAACAATGTGGATATCGCGCACGGGCAGATTGAGAAAAAGACCGGTGATGTCTCTTCACAGCCTCAGATGGCACTGGATGTGGCCAGTCTTGGCGGAATGTATGCCGGAAAAATTCGCCTTGTCGGTACGGAAACGGGGGTGGGTGTTCGTAACGCCGGTCATATTGGTGCGCAGGCAGGGGCGGTTACCCTGACGGCTGACGGACGTATTGAAAACAGTGGCAGTATCAGTGCGAAAACGGATGTGCATCTGGCGACAACCCGGGAGCTGCATAACAGTGGTTCTGTTTATGCGGGGCAGGATACGCAGATACAGAGTGATGGTGTCTTCACCCATACAGGCTCTGTGGCATCACGTCGCAACACCCGGATTCAGACAGCGCGTCTGACCGGCGGTGAGCGGAGTCTGCTGGCCGCCGGGGTGAAAGATGACGGACGTCTGGCGGCAGCGGGCAACCTGACTGTCAGTACCACCGGCGAACTGGCGGCACACGGACAGGTTCTGTCCGGTGGGGACATGCAACTGAAGGGGCAGGGGCTGGATTTAAGCAACAGCCGGATACAGGGACAACATACTGAGCTGGATGCAACCAGTGGAAATCTGTCCACACAGAATGCGCAACTGAGTGCCGGTACGCTTTCCGCCCGGACTGCCGGGCAGTTCAGCAATAATGACGGCACGATAAATGCCGACACACTGCAGATATCAGCACAGAGCCTGTCAAACCACAGGGGTAAACTGATTCAGACGGGAACAGGGGATTTTTCACTGAACCTGCCGGGAGGTGTGGATAACCGGGAAGGGCTGCTTGCGGCAAATGGCGCGGTGCGCCTGGATGCACTGAGCCTTGATAATCGCAAGGGGAAAGTGCAGGCGGCGCAGTCAGGTAGTCTGCAGGTGAGGACAACCGGCGCCGTGGATAACCAGCAGGGAAGTCTGATTGCCAGCCGTGACATCCTGATTAATACACAGGCGCTGAATAACGACAACGGACTGATTTCAGCTGCTGCCGGAACGGGCAGGATAAAAACACAGCAGGCTGTCAGCAATACTGAGGGACGAATGGAGTCCGCCGGCAGGCTGGATATTTCGGCAGGGAATCTGAATAACCACCAGGGTACGGTAGTGGCTGACGGGCTGTCTGTGACGCTGGATGGTGCGCTGAATAATACGTCCGGCAGACTGCTTTCACAGAAAACGCTGTCTGTGTCAGGCAGCGAACTGGTCTCTGATGATGGTCTGATTCAGTCCGGCAGTGACATGACGCTGGATGTACAGGACGGGGTACTCAGTAACCGTAACACGAAAACACGGGGTGGTATCAGCAGCACCGGTACCCTGACAGTGCGGGCCGGTATGCTGAATAATCAGCAGGGATTTATGGCGGGTCAGAAGGATATGACCCTGAACACCGGAACGCTCGATAACCGTCAGGGCGTGCTGGGGAGTCAGGCGTCATTGCAGATATCGTCAGGTACGCTGATGAACCAGAAAGGCGCACTGAAGGCCGGGACGGATATGTTGCTGAGTGGTGGTGATGTCAGTAATCAGGAAGGGACGCTTGCCGTCGGCAGAGACCTGAATGCGCACCTGAATGTGCTGGAAAATCAGCAGGGGACGGTGGTCAGCAACGGTAACAGCAGGCTGGATGTTACCCGCTCTGATAATCAGGGTGGCAGACTGGTGGCACAGCAGTCACTGACCCTCTCCTCGAAAGATATCATCAACGATGCCGGCGGCCTGATACAGAGCGGTGCATCGCTGAACCTCCGTGCTGACACACTGAGTAACCGTAACAGTGGTGACCGGGGCGGTGTTATCAGTCAGGGGCCGATGACGCTGAATGCCGGCACACTGGACAGCACTGCCGGTGTGCTTTTGTCGGGAGATGCTCTGTTTCTGACTGCAGGCGTGGTTAACAATACATCCGGTCAGGTGGTGGCAAACGGTCTGCTCGGCTGGAACAGCCAGGCGCTGAACAATCAGTCAGGTCTTATTCAGGGGAAAGGCATCAGCATTAATACCGCAGGCCAGACGCTGGATAACAGAGGCGGTACGCTGAACAGCCTGCAGGAACTGACTGTCAGTACCGGAGCAATGGATAACCGGGGGGGGACCGTGGGGGCGAAAACGACAGCTGACCTGAGCACCACCTCGCTGGATAACCGTGAGGGTGGCCGGCTGGTCAGTGAAGGTGAACTCCGTCTGCATACGGGAGGTCTGCAGAACAGCCACGGACAAATACAGTCTGTGGGCGACATGTTGCTCAACAGTGTACGGGGCGTTGTGGACAACGTCTCTGGTCTGATTCGCAGTGGTTCCGCCATTACGCTGAACGCCCTGCAGTTTATCAATCGCCACACGCAGAATACCGGCCAGGGGCTGGAAGCGCAGACAATACACATCACGACGCAGGACCTTGATAACCAGGAGGGCAGTATTCTGGCAGACAGGGCGCTTACGGTTATGGCAGACAGGACGCTCAGTAATAATGACGGCGTCCTCTCTTCCGGCGCGACATTGTCTGTCAGTGGCCGTCAGCTGGCGTTTTCGAACCGTGACGGCGTGGTTAAGGCCGGGCAGTCAGTATCTGTGGATGCCGGTCAGCTCGGTGGTGACGGGAAACTGCTTTCGCTGGGCGATATGACGCTGAAAAGTAACACAACGTTCAGCAACAGTGGTCAGGCCATTGCGAACGGAAACCTTACGCTTTCCGTTAATGGCGATGTCTCTAATACCGGCAGCCTGCTGGCAGGCAGCCGGCTTGACCTGAACAGCATCCGCCTTGAAAACACAGAGAAAGGTGAAATCAGTGCCGGGCAGACCTGGCTTAACGTGACGGACACACTGCTGAACCGTGGGCTGATTGACGGGAAATATACGCGTCTTCAGGCGAACACCCTGACGAATTCCGGTACCGGGCGAATCTACGGCGATGCTGTTGGTGTCAGCGCTGCCACATTTAATAATCTGGAAGAAAATGGCGTGGCGGCGACGCTGGCCGGGCGTGAGCGTGTGGACTTAGGGGTACAGACCCTGAATAACCGAACGCACAGCCTGATTTACAGTGCAGGTGATATGCATACTGGTGGCATGCTGGATGCGAATGGCGCCGCCACGGGGAAAGCCGGTGTACTGAATAATCACAGTGCCACTATTGAAGCCGCCGGATATCTGGTACTGAGTGCCGGACAAATCAATAACGTTAATGACCATTTCACCACGGAGCGCGTGGTGGTTTCCACGGAAAAGGTGACTGAGTATCAGCTCAGCGGCTCAGATAAACGCTGGAGCGCCGGTGAAGCGGGCGTTTATGTGGATAACGATTCCAGTAACTCACTGAAAAAACTGCATACACCGGAAGGCGCCAGAGATAAATTCACGCAGTACGATTACACCCGTACCGTGGAAGAAACCCGGGTAAAAGAATCCGACCCGGGAAAAATTCTGTCCGGTGCTGGCATGACGATTGTGGCAGACAAACTGCTTAATGATAAGAGTCAGGTTGTTGCAGGTGGCCTGCTGGATATGCAGGCCGGTGATGTGGAAAACGTCAGTGTCAGCGGAGAGCGCCATGTTACGGACTCAGGGACATCCACGTATTATTACCGTATCAGGAAAAAAGGAAAGGATAAGCAGGGGGAGAAAACCTCTCAGTACACTCCGCCCACTGTAATTCAGACCATCACGCTGAAGCCGGGAGAGCTCACCAGCCACGGACAGGTTCAGGGCAGCCAGGTCACGCTTTCTCCCCTGAAGCCACAGGGAACGGATGTACAGACAGGACTGACCGGAAATGTGGATGCGACAGTAGCCGCTACTGACCGGATACCGCTTCGCCCGGTGGTGTCAGCCGGTGAACCGGTCATTCTGTTGCCGGGGCAGAAGTTTGAAGTCAGCACACCTCAGGGCAGTATCCATGTTGCCGGGCCGGATACCCGTCTGCCGGACAGCAGCCTGTTTAAAACAAATCCGGCAGTGAATGTGCCATATCTGGTTGAAACGGACCCGCGTTTTACGAACCAGAAGACGTGGCTGGGCAGTGATTACATGCAGAAGGCGTTTTCTCAGAACGGGGATAACATGCTCAAACGCCTGGGGGATGGTTTTTACGAACAGCGTCTGATTCGTGAGCAGGTTGTCGCTCTGACCGGGCAACGGTACCTGGACGGATACAGTAATGATGAAGAGCAGTTTAAGGCGTTAATGGATGCGGGTATTGCATTTGGTAAGCAATACAACCTGACACCAGGTGTGGCGCTGACTGCTGAGCAGATGGCGTTACTGACCGGTGATATTGTCTGGCTGGTTAACACCACGGTGACGCTGCCGGACGGCAGCACGCAGACGGTTCAGGTACCTCAGGTGTATGCCCGTGTAAAACCCGGTGATGTGAACAGTGCCGGTGCGCTGATTGCCGGCAGGGACATGGTGATGAAGCTGGATGGTGACCTGTTTAACAGCGGTAAACTGGCCGGGAAGCAGACCGTGCAGCTCAGTGCAGAAAACATTCACAACCAGGCCGGCACCATTCAGGGAGCAAATGTCAGCCTGACGGCCCGGACGGATATTAACAGTACCGGCGGGCTGCTGCAGGCCACGGACAGCCTGCTGGCGATGGCCGGACGGGATATCAGTCTGACCACCACCACCCGTACGGCACAGCGCGATGCCGGGCAGAACCATTTTGAACGTACCAGTATCGACAGTGTGGCCGGCGTGTATGTGCAGAACGACCAGGGAAGACTGGTGCTGCAGGCCGGACGGGATATGAATCTGACGGCTGCAACGGTGGTGAATCAGGGTAAGGACAGCCTGACGCAACTCAGCGCGGGCAGGGATATGACGCTTTCCACAGTGACCACATCCGCGCAGGACCATATTACCTGGGATAAAAATAATCGTCTGTCGCAGGGCGTCACACAGAGTACGGGCAGCACGCTTGCCGGTAACGGTGATGTCACGCTGACCGCCGGACGGGATATGACGTCACAGGCGGCATCGCTGTCAGCTCAGAAAGGCCTGGCCCTGATGGCGGGTCATGACGTGACGCTGACCGGTGCACAGAATACCAGCTCGCTGGATGAATACCATAAAGTGACCGGCAGCAGCGGGATGTTATCGAAAACCACCACAACCACGCATGATGTCACTGACCGCCGGACCATGACGGGCAGTGAACTGAACGGGGATACGGTCAGTATCAGCGCCGGACATAATCTGAACGTCACGGGCAGCAGTGTGGCCGGGGATAACCGTGTCTCCCTGGCTGCCGGAAATAACCTGAATATAGGTACGCTGACAGAAAGCAACCGTGAAACACACCTGAAACAGGAGAAAAAATCCGGGCTGATGAGCTCCGGAGGTGTGGGATTCAGCATGGGCAGCCAGAGTCTGAAAGTCACGGACACCGCAACAGACACCACACAGAAAGGCAGCACGGTGGGGAGTGTTCACGGTGATGTTTCCCTTCAGGCAGGTAACCGGTTGACCGTCAACGGCTCTGACCTGATTGCCGGCAGGGACATGGCACTCAGCGGTAAGGAGGTCAGCATTACCGCCGCCACAGACCAGCATGTACAGACACATACGGTGGAGCAGAAAACCTCCGGTCTGACGCTTGCCCTGTCCGGCACAGCGGGCAGCGCCCTGAATACGACGGTGGAGACCGTACAGGCGGCGAAATCTGCCGGAAACAGCCGGCTTGAAGCCCTGCAGGGGGTGAAGGCCGCGCTCTCGGGGGCTCAGGCCGTGCAGGCCGGACGACTGGCAGACGCGCAGGGAGCCGATGCCGGAAATAATAACACGGTGGGCATCAGCCTCTCTTACGGCAGCCAGTCTTCGAAATCAGAACAGCAGTCAGAGCAGACGGTGGCGAAGGGCAGTACACTGACCGCAGGTAATAACCTCAGTATTCAGGCCACCGGCTCCGGCGTGAAGGGCGTGGATGGTGACCTGACGATACAGGGCGGTCAGATAAAGGCCGGGAACAACGTTCTGCTGCAGGCAAACCGTGACGTGAATCTGGTATCAGCAGAAAACACGTCAAAGCTGGAAGGAAAGAACACATCCAGTGGTGGCAGCGTGGGTGTCGGTATCGGTGTGGGGCCCGGAGGGCCTGGTTTCAGTCTGTCAGCCAGTGTGAATCAGGGTAAGGGCAGTGAAAAAGGCAACGGTACCACCCATACAGAAACCATGGTGGATGCGGGAAACCGGCTGACCATTATCAGCGGGCGGGACACCACGCTTACCGGCGCGCAGGCTGGCGGTGAAACGGTGAAAGTGGATGCCGGTCGTCATCTGACACTGACCAGTGAGCAGGACAGTGACCGTTATGACAGTAAGCAGCAGAATGCCAGTGCAGGAGGCAGCTTCACTGTCGGGTCCATGAGCGGTTCGGCGAGTGTGAGCCTCAGCCGGGATAAAATGCACAGTAACTACGACAGTGTGCAGGAGCAGACGGGGATTTTTGCCGGCAGGGGCGGGTTTGATGTCACCACCGGACAGCATACGCAACTGAACGGTGCCGTGATTGCGTCCACGGCAACGGCAGATAAAAACCGGCTGGATACCGGCACACTGGGCTTCAGTGACATTGAAAACCGGGCTGACTTTAAAACGGAACATCAGAGTGCAGGGCTCAGTACCGGTGGCAGTGTTGCCGGAAATTTCCTGGGGAACATGGCAAACAATCTGCTGGTCGGTGCAAATCATGAAGGCCATGCGGACAGTACCACGCAGTCGGCAGTGTCTGCCGGGAACATCACCATCCGGGATACGCAGAGCCAGAAACAGGATGTGGCAGACCTGAACCGTGACGCAGCACATGCAAATCAGACGCTGTCCCCCATCTTTGACAGGGAAAAAGAGCAGCAGCGATTGCAGCAGGCGCAACTCATTGGTGAGATTGGTAACCAGGTGGCAGATATTGCCAGAACGGAAGGACAGATAGCCGGTGAGAAAGCGAAGCGGGACCCGGCAGCACTGAATCAGGCCCGCGCAGAACTTGAAGCAGCAGGAAAGCCGTTTACGGAACAGGATGTGGCACAGCGGGCCTACAATAACGGTATGGCGGCCTCAGGTTTTGGAACGGGAGGCAAATACCAGCAGGCGATACAGGCCGCAACGGCAGCGGTACAGGGACTGGCCGGCGGTAATCTGAGTGCAGCCCTGGCAGGTGGTGCAGCGCCGTATATTGCTGAAATTATCAAACAGACCACCCCGGACGGTGCGGGACGTGTGGCAGCTCATGCTGTGGTAAATGCTGCACTGGCGGTGGCACAGGGAAATAACGCCCTTGCCGGTGCTGCAGGTGCAGCCACCGGCGAGGTGGTGGGAATGATAGCCACACAGATGTACGGTAAGCCGGTGAGTGAACTGAGCGAGGCAGAGAAGCAGACGGTCTCGACACTGGCAACGGTTGCTGCCGGCCTGGCCGGTGGTCTGGTGGGAGACTCAGGTGCTTCAGCGGTAGCCGGCGCACAGTCAGGTAAGACGACGGTTGAGAATAATGCGCTGTCTGAGCTTGTGCCGCCTCGCGTACAGCAGGATGTTTCCCTGGCTTTTGATCTCAGTGGTAAAGGAGTCACTAACGATGAAATTATCAAAGCGGTAGACAAATCACATATCGGCCCGTCAGTAGGTGATACGGCAAAAATACATGGAGATGTAAAAGGCCAGGTCGCTGGAGGTTATGTCGCAGGAGGGTATCTGGAAGGTGTACTGTCAGAGGATAAATTTTCAATTAATGGCGGGGTCACGAAGGTATTAGGCTGGCGTGCAGATGTGTCTGCCGGGTTGACTTTTGGGCCTTACCCGATTAAAGATTTTAATCCTACTTATGATTATTCTGGTGCTATATCGACAGGTATTTTTTCAGTTGAAGGGAGTATTGGTAAAGACGGCTTTGGCGGCTCTTTCAGAGTTGGTGGAGGAATTGGTGCGAGTATTCGACAAAGTGAAAACAGTAATAATCAGCCGGAAATTAACGGTTCTGGTAGTACCGAACTAATTTCTTGGCCTATAAAAAAGGACTAACCAAATGATGTACTTGCTGTTAGGTATTGCACTTTCTGCTTTTACTGTCGGAACGGTCATGTTTTATCGATTTAGTAAAGTGACAGGAAGAAGCGTGCAATCACCTTTTACCCCAATGTTTTTTTTTGATGCTCTATTTTTTGGGCTAGGCAGCAGACGCGATATGAATATTGCTGCCTGTGCTTTTATGGTCTTTTTACTGAGTGTTTGGGGGCTCACTTATGTAAAATTACGGACTAATTTTTGGGGAAGCCCAGAAAGTTATTTTGGTTTAGGGATTGTCGGAATTTTCTTTCTGATAATGCATTGTCGCTATGGTGCAAAGGATGTTGTTATCAAAAATGATGGTCTTGCACCAATAAGGGAGTTAATTAATGTTCATCAGTCTGGCCTCACCAGCCCATTTTTGTGGTTAAGTAGGGCAGGGTACCTCGGATGTTTAATTGGCATGATAGGCTGATGCAGTGTTAATGAAATTTGTGATAAATGCCAATTAGTTGTTGAGAATAATGCGCTGGGTAACAAGAATGACAAGCTGCCACCCATTATTCCGATAAATCCGCTGCCAATCGGGGTTGAAGGTGCAGGTGGTGAGCTGCTGAACGGTGGTGGTGGGATAGCTAAAGGCGGTAAATCTAAAGATACTCAAATTTGGACAGAAACCAAGAAAGCAGAACCTGTAGGTAATGCCTATGGGCATTGGACAAAACATGGAAAAGAGTTTCCAGAGTATCAGAATGCGAAGCAATATGTTGATGCTGCACATAATTTTATGACAAACCCACCGCCAGGTACTTTAACTAAAACCCGCCCTAACGGAGACACACTGTATTACAATCCTGTGACTAATGTCTTTGCTTCAAAAGATATAAATGGTGTACCGCGTACAATGTTTAAACCAGATAAAGGTATCGAATATTGGAACAAGCAATGATGAATAATGGTTCTTATCCTTGTCCATGCTGTGGAAATAAGACAATTGATGAGCCGGGTTGTTATGAAATTTGCCCTATATGCGGATGGGAAGATGACCCTGTTCAATCGGCTGATCCAGATTTTTCTGGCGGGGCAAATTCTCCGAGTTTAAATGAGGCGAAACGAGCATTTAACGAACAGTAACTGATTATTAGCCGTCAGGCTCACCCAAATTGCCCGTACTCACGCTTGATCGCAGGACGATCCCGGTTTCGTTCAGTACGCTGGGGAACGCCCTGAGCCACCGCTTTATCTTCGACCCGTTGACGGAGACTACGCACAGCTCCTCGGCGCAGCCGTACGGTTCGTTGTTAACGTCATCAGCCACGCTGACGGAAAAATTTGTTAGTGCCGGGCTGAGCTATGGGGCTAATGGTGCGGTACAAATTGGTACGGGAAATATCGGTGATAAGTTCGATTATCTCAGTTTCATGATGTCAGGCTTGACTGGCGTAGGTACAGCCGGGAAAGGATATTACGCTAACCAGTTGTTGGGTGCCGGTAGC
This sequence comes from Escherichia sp. E3659, assembly GCF_005781135.1. Classification (NCBI taxonomy): domain Bacteria; kingdom Pseudomonadati; phylum Pseudomonadota; class Gammaproteobacteria; order Enterobacterales; family Enterobacteriaceae; genus Escherichia; species Escherichia sp. E3659. The sequence goes on from NZ_VATQ01000032.1 coordinate 14,885, forward strand.
GCTTACATGAGCAGCCAGATTGAAGGCCAGGACAGTACCGCATCTGTACGGTAAGCCGGTGAATGAACTGAGCGAGACAGAGAAGCAGACTGTTTCGACACTGGCAACGGTTGCTGCTGGCCTGGCCGGTGGTCTGGTGGGAGACTCGGGGGCTTCAGCGGTAGCCGGCGCACAGTCAGGTAAGACAACGGTTGAGAATAACTACCTGAGTGCTGATCAGATCGATAACTTTGCGGCGAGGGCGAAAGGTTGTGAGGCCCGTGGTGACTGTGGTCAGATCGTGAAAGAAATGGAAGATCTGAGTCTCAAGCAGCGTAATGAACTGATCGCAACATGTGCTTCGAGCCCGACAGCCTGCAAAGAGAAGTACGGTGACATCCCTGCTAACAGTTTGTTGGTTCACGAAGCCATAGACAGGGCATTGGGTGAAGATATTCCGTGGGCAATGAAGAATGACTTATCCGTTCTGTTGATGCAGCAGATGGATGAGTCAGGGATAGTGAGCAGTACTGACTTTGCCCAACGGCTGGAAAAACAGTATGGTCTTGACAGTCAGAGAGCCGAAATTTTAGCGGGAGCGGCAATGGCAGCCGTGACCGGTGGGTTGGGTAAAGGCGGGAAGCCTGCGGCTGGAACCGCAGGGAAAAATATCGTTGTGGTTGACTCGGGCAAGAAAGGTGCCTGGAACAAGGCGATGAGCAAGCCGGAGCCGAACACCATTTATAAAGTGGACGGGGATAAGACTTATCACACTGATAACCTGGCCAGACCCACTCAGGTTGAAGCAACTCTTAGCGCAAATGTGAAAGACCGGAATGGTTATCAGCAATGTAAGGCGGGTAGATGTGGTAATCTTGGAGATGAAGGTGGGCATTTAATAGCCAGTATATTTAATGGTCCAGGTGAAAAATTAAACCTGCTACCAATGGATGGAAACCTTAATAAAGGTGCCTGGAAAAGTATGGAAAACACTTGGGCTAAGGCATTAAGTGAAGGTAAAGATGTTAAAGTTAATATCCAGCCATCTTATACAGGTAACAGCGTAAGGCCGGATAAATTCTATGTTGAGTACTCTATAAATGGCGGAAGGCCGGTATCTGAAACGTTTAAAAATGTACCCGGAGGTAAGTAGTGAGGACTGATCAAGAGATTTATAATGATATAGGTTCAGTATTGCTATCCATTGCGCCTGAAAATGCATCCAAAGTGATCATGAGAGCAGAACTGTCTCCTGAAAATGATCATTGTAAATGTGAATTTGACTATATAAATGCAGATACTGGCAATACTGATTGGTTTTCGGCAGGGGCACAAGCAAACGGTGATTTATTTGATTTTCTTGTGGAATTAAGAAATTATTTTCTAGATAACTTTAAATCTCAGGAAAAGCCATTCTGGCATGGCTGTGAAGTGACAGTAGATGTAGAGGCTTTAAAGATGAATATTGAATTTAAATACGAAAATTGATTGCTAACCCACCTCTTGATTGGCGGTTTTTTTGCTCCGCAATTTATTCGGTGATTACTGAATCCATCCCAGCTGGCTATTTTACGATAGCCTGCTTCTCACCTCAAAATCTCCACACCCCATGCAAAACCAAGTTTTTGCTGATAGGTATTTAAAATCATAAAGTTATAATTTCAGAATTACGTTATGATAATTTTTATTATGCCGATCCGACTCGCCGATGACTCTATGGCAAGTCATCGGCGAGTCGTCACAGAGTCAGTACTGACTATCTTTATATAAAACAATAGATTAGTGAGAATCGAATCGGGAGTTGAATCGCATGTTTATTGGCGGTGACTCTGGGGCGACTCGTGAATTGATTCGCCAGGTGAATCGTGCCGGAGGGCCTGAAACCTTAATGAAGATTAAAGGGGGTGATACAATTATTGGTATATTTACTGATTCCTCGCGTTGCTTGTATTCCAATATCCCACGTGTGGTAATGTAACTTAAACAAAATTAGTGCAAATTAAATAAATTTAATGCAATCAAACTGCGTATTTTCATGAAAGGAGATCACCCAATAACGGGGGCTGTCTCAGGAGAAGTTACTGGCAACCAAGTAAAAGATAAACTGGACAAAGTAGGGAATAAAAATGGGAGCAATTAATATAAAAGATTTGGTTAAGCTTATTTTTTTATGCATAGGCTTGATGTTCGCTATTGTAGTAATGGCCTATTTATTAGCGTCAGTAATTGTTTATTTTAAAATAAACACATTTGATTTCAATTGGAGTGAGGCTCTTCCTGATGCCTTCAGAGTGGGGGGAGTTGGTGGGACAATCCTTGGTTTAGGTCTCTGGATAAAAGCAAAACTACAAGAAAGAAAATAAGATGATAAATAAGTCGATAACAATCTCAGCTTTTTGACTGGGGGGTTGTTGAAAACAATATGCTGAACGAGATCAGAGTCGCGATGGTACTTGGGGACCGGGGCATGTGCTGAATGGCGACAATACAGACGAAAACAAACAGCCGAATCTGGGCAAAGACGTAGCGAGCGCTACGGATAAGGATAAAGCTGAGCTTGGTGGTGCAGGTGCTGGAACACCGGGGGGATGGGGACCGGATAATGAAGAAAAAGCCCGTCATCAGGAGGTTCAGCAACAACGATTTGATGAACTGAGTAAAATATATGATAAAAGTCACTCGGTCGGAGAGTTAACGGTGGATGGGCAGACTATCAGGCAGAGTTCGGTAAGTAACCGTTATGGTACGACGAAAGTGTTTGAAAGCCAGAATCTGACGGATAAACAGATCCATAATTACGCACAACAGCTGGCAGGAGATACACCGCTGAAAGAGGTTCGGCCGGGGATCTATACTGCAAAGCTGGAGAACGGAACATCGATCACGTTGCGGAGTTTATCGTCGTCCCAAGAACAAACAGGTGCCAGATGGACTATTGATATTAAGGGGAATAAACAACTTTCTGACATTGCATATAAATACAAAGATGTGGAGATAAAATTTAAATGACATTATTACTTAATGACAAGCAATATAATGAATTATGTGAAGCTGCAGAAGGTCGTAATTTGGGGGCCGTTTTTTCCTATAGTGAACCAGAAGAACCCCCGCCGTTAAATTTTTCATTTGAAGAAAGGAAAAAAATTTTTCTATGGGTATTGACCCGTCTTCTGAAAGAAGGACGCATCAAACTGGCCAAGCACGGTAAGTTTCTGGGAGGAAGTATTGATGAGCAGGTTGAACGTTTCCGACAGGCATTTCCGAAAACAGAAGAAGAGATGGAAGACGGTATCTGGTTTTTTGATGAGAGTTGTCCGGGGGGAGCTGTTTGGGTGCTTGAAGATGGCTCTCTCGAATGGACCTGATAAACCCTTCACAGCGCAGGATGTGGCGCAGCGAGCGTATAACAGGGAAATACCAGCAGGCGATACAGGCCGCAACGGCAGCGGTACAGGGACTGGCCGGCGGTAATCTGAGTGCAGCCCTGGCAGGTGGTGCTGCGTCATCTGAAACAGCAGCGGTACGTTCAGACATGAGCCGGAGCAGGGAGGGCAGAACAGAAATAAATAAACAGCGATGGATATATGTCAGGTGTGAATGTGACATTATTCTGGCTTATGACAACGCTGGCTGGATGTTTCATCACCCTAATAACTCTGGCATATCAGCAATAACAATGTATGAGTTTTAAAATGAAGAAAATTATCTTTTTTCTGTTCGTGGGGCTTTTATTTTCTGTTCAGGCAGATGCTGCACGGGGAAGAAAACCCTGCTCGGGTGCTAAAGGTGGTATTTCACACTGTACGTCAGACGGACGTTTTGTCTGCAATGACGGAAGTCTGAGTCAGTCGAAGCGCTTTTGTTCCGGTTATGGCGTGGCACCCGCCAAACGTCAGGTGAAATCACCGGTCACCACGAAGCCGGTTCAGAAGAAAAAATCAGCGGCTGTCCGGAAGGTGTCACAACCGTCGGTGGCTGAGAAAAATGAGGCTGTGCCGGTCACTGAACCCCGCAACCCTACCTGTGCGCCGCTTTATATGGCCAGCAAACCCGGATTCACGCATCTGCCTATTTGTTCCGGTAATCAGTATTAATCTGACACTGAAATAGCAGAGGCATCTGTGCTCAGCCTGCAGTTAACCCTGTATTGGCGAGCATCATAAAGCCGGACATCCTTCCGGGTATAAATATTTCCGGAGGGCGTTAATCAGAAATATTCAGTTACTGAGAAGGAAAATAAAGGAAAGTCATGGCAGGAAGAAAAAAAGATGATAATGCAGCGGGATTTGTCCTGATTTTAGTTTGCGTTATTCTCTGGGGGATTTATGTGGCGGTCAGGGCGCTGATAAACCTTAATGAGCGCTTTATTGATGCAGTATCGAATCCGGCAGGTATTATTGGTTTGTTTTTTGGTTTGCTTACCGTATTTGCAATTTTATTTCGTTTTTTTATTTACCGGAGACTCAGAAAGAAAACAGCCGCCTTTGAGCAGGCCGTTTCAGAGCTGGTTCAGAGAGAGCGGGATTTTAATGAAACTGTCAATGCCGCGATAGCCCGGGGAATACGACAGGAAAAGGAGCAACTAGCCAGACGTTGTGAGGAATTTCATACCGCCAGACAGAAGGCCAGTCGTGCAATGCAACGGATTGTTGATTCCGCCTGGAAATTTAAGGCGAAAACTCTGCTGGCTGGTGTAACGATTAATAACTGGCAAAACAAATATGACCAGCTTCGTAAGGAAAGAGAGGCTTACGCTGCTGTCAGTGAGAAAATAGCCTTTCTTAACCTGGAAGATAATTCTGACTGGGAGAGTGTCAGGCAACAGTTTCTGGACAAAGTGGCATTGCTGGAAAAAGCGCAGGAAGAGAAGGAATATCAGGCAGAGCTTAAGCGTCAGATGCGTGAAGAAAAAGAGCGTCAGGATGAACTTGACCGGCGCCAGCGGGAAGCGGAAGAGGAAGAACGGCGTCTTGCTGAGCAGCAGAAACTGATTGAGGAGGCGCTGCGCGCAGCAGAAGGGGCTCACAGGGAGGAGTTAGAGAAACAACGCCTGGAGCTGGAACAGAAAATTCAGGAAGCGCATGCGCAGTATGAACGTGCTAAATCCATGGCTCAGCTTACGAAACAGGGGCATGTTTATATCATTTCGAATATTGGTTCGTTTGGTGAGGATGTTTTTAAAATTGGCATGACCCGACGGCTGGAACCCATGGACAGGGTCAAAGAGTTAAGTGGTGCTTCTGTTCCGTTTGATTTTGATGTTCACGCCATGATTTCCTGTGATGATGCGCCCGCGCTGGAAAAAATACTTCATGACAGTCTGGAAAAATACCGCATCAACAGGATTAATCTGCGTAAAGAATTTTTCCGCGTGAAGCTTGAGAAAATCATTAATGAAGTGGAGCGTCACCACGGGCAGGTGGAATATGTGGCTGACCCGGCGGCTCTGCAGTATCTGCAGAGTCTGGAATACGCGGAAAATGAAGCTGCCTGACAATCAGTGTTCTGATTTTATTCCGGCCGGATATAACAGGAGGGGTATCTGCAGATATCCTGCAGCATGGTTCACAGTATTCCGGTCATGTTAATGATTCTGTTTTTTTTATTTCTGAATAAAACGACACCCACGATATAACGTCGTGGGTGTCGGTGATGATTATTTTTTTGTTCACAGATTAAGGTGCGTTTATGGCGAAACTGATAAATGTATCGGCGTCCACTGAGGAGAGAATGACGTCCGGGGAGAGGAGGGTGGCTTCACGACTGGAGAGCTTTATGAATGATGACTGCCTTGTCTGGTACGATATTCCGGTGGGACGGAAAAACCGGCATCCGGATTTTGTCATTATAGACCCGGAGAACGGACTGGTATTTCTGGAGGTCAAGGACTGGACGGTTTCCACGCTGCGTGAGGTAAATCAGGAGCAGGTCACGCTGGAAACCGACGGTCTTCTGAAATCAGAAATAAATCCGCTGGTACAGGTTCGTCGTTATGCCTGTGATACGGTTAATGCCTTACCTGCAGAC
>NZ_VATQ01000033.1:0-25486 GCF_005781135.1 Escherichia sp. E3659
ATGTTACCTCGCGCCCGACCCGGTAGCCGTAAGGGATAAGCCGAGGGTACCGCGCAGCGGCGATTTTGTTCGCCAGAGCCTGGGGGTGCAGGGGGCGGCGGCGATTGGCCGCTCCCTGCGCGCTCCTTGCGCCAGTGGCAATATGTGGCTTAGCTCATGAAAGGAGCGCAACAAGATGATGAATCAACATATAACAACATATTAAAAAAAAGGCCTGACATTGCGCCAGGCCTCCTGCGTTAATTAATCACGCTTTTCCAGCAGGGTCCGGTAAATCAGACCACCGATAATACCGCCGACAATTGGCACTACCCAGAAGAACCACAGCTGTTCTAACGCCCAGCCGCCCTGGAAGATGGCAACTGCGGTGCTGCGCGCCGGGTTAACGGAAGTGTTAGTCACCGGAATACTGATTAAGTGAATCAAGGTTAACGCCAGACCAATCGCGATCGGCGCAAAGCCTGCCGGCGCGTATTTGTCAGTTGCACCGTGGATCACCAGCAAGAAACCGGCACTCAATACCAGTTCAACCACCAGTGCAGAAAGCATGGAATAGCCGCCCGGTGAATGCTCGCCATAACCGTTAGAAGCAAAGCCGCTGGCCGCTGCGTCAAACCCAGCTTTACCGCTGGCGATTAAATACAGCAGTGCCGCCGCAACAATACCGCCGACAACCTGGGCAATTACGTAGCCAACGACTTCTTTTGCCGGGAAACGGCCACCAGCCCATAAACCAATAGTGACCGCCGGGTTAAAGTGGCCACCGGAGATATGACCGACAGCGAAGGCCATCGTCAGTACAGTCAAACCAAACGCCAGCGCGACACCGGCAAAGCCAATGCCTAATTCCGGGAACGCTGCCGCCAGCACGGCGCTACCGCAGCCACCAAATACAAGCCAGAAAGTACCAAAACATTCAGCTGCTAATTTTCTGAACATATCCACCTCAATTAAAAATTGACCCTGTGAAAAATATGGTCGTTTTATAGGGTCGTCGTAAAAAATGACGACAGAAATAATGCATCGGTATTTTAAAAACGAAGTCGAGCCATTCGCCAGATAAATAAATCCAGTAATTTTGATTTAGGGCAACAGTAAGTTCCCCCATATAGTCATTTGCCTGATTGACAGTGTAGTGCAAACGGCTGAAATAAGCCTTTAGAGGTAATAAAAATAATTTACAAGGTTAATTATTTGATTTTATTGTTTTTTAATGAGAGACAACATGAAGACGTATAACACAATTATTCGCTCATTTTTCAGACATTTGCCATGCTTAATTGTGATGTCGTCACGTATTGTCTCGGCCTTTCCCGTTATACTGCCAGAGTAAAGGATGAGTAACATATTTCTGGAGGGGATATGATTCTTGAGCGCGTTGAAATTGTGGGCTTTCGCGGTATCAACCGATTGTCATTGATGCTGGAGCAAAACAACGTCCTGATTGGGGAGAACGCGTGGGGTAAATCCAGCTTGCTGGACGCCTTAACCCTGCTGTTATCACCAGAGTCAGATCTCTACCATTTTGAACGCGATGATTTCTGGTTTCCGCCAGGTGATATTAATGGTCGGGAACACCATCTGCATATCATTCTGACCTTTCGCGAATCGCTGCCTGGACGGCATCGTGTACGCCGTTATCGCCCGCTTGAAGCATGCTGGACGCCCTGTACTGATGGTTATCACCGCATTTTTTATCGCCTGGAAGGGGAAAGTGCGGAAGACGGTAGCGTGATGACGTTACGCAGCTTTCTTGATAAAGACGGTCATCCGATTGATGTCGAAGATATTAACGATCAGGCGCGTCATCTGGTGCGTTTAATGCCGGTTCTGCGTTTGCGCGACGCCCGTTTTATGCGCCGCATTCGCAATGGAACTGTACCAAATGTACCCAATGTGGAAGTCACCGCGCGCCAGTTGGATTTTCTCGCCCGCGAGTTATCCTCACACCCGCAAAATCTCTCCGATGGGCAGATTCGCCAGGGGCTTTCGGCAATGGTGCAACTGCTTGAGCATTATTTCTCGGAGCAAGGGGCCGGGCAGGCGAGATATCGCTTAATGCGTCGGCGAGCCAGCAATGAGCAACGGAGCTGGCGTTACCTCGATATCATCAACCGGATGATTGACAGGCCAGGGGGGCGTTCGTATCGGGTCATTTTACTCGGCCTGTTTGCCACTTTATTGCAGGCAAAAGGGACATTGCGACTGGATAAAGACGCGCGTCCGTTATTGCTAATTGAAGATCCAGAAACCCGCCTGCATCCGATTATGCTTTCCGTTGCCTGGCATCTGTTGAATCTTTTGCCTTTACAACGTATTGCTACCACCAACTCTGGCGAGCTGCTTTCGTTAACTCCAGTGGAACATGTTTGCCGCCTGGTGCGTGAATCTTCTCGTGTTGCCGCCTGGCGTCTGGGGCCAAGTGGCTTGAGCACCGAAGACAGCCGCCGCATCTCTTTTCACATTCGTTTTAATCGTCCGTCATCGCTGTTTGCGCGCTGCTGGTTGCTGGTGGAAGGGGAAACAGAAACCTGGGTTATCAACGAACTGGCGCGCCAGTGTGGACATCATTTCGACGCCGAAGGGATTAAGGTCATTGAGTTTGCCCAGTCCGGGCTAAAACCACTGGTGAAATTTGCCCGGCGGATGGGGATTGAGTGGCATGTGCTGGTCGATGGCGATGAAGCCGGGAAGAAATATGCCGCAACGGTGCGCAGCCTGCTGAATAACGATCGCGAAGCTGAACGTGAACATTTGACAACGTTACCGGCGCTGGATATGGAACATTTTATGTATCGCCAGGGGTTTTCCGACGTGTTCCATCGCGTGGCGCAGATCCCGGAAAACGTGCCGATGAATTTGCGCAAAATTATTTCAAAAGCGATCCATCGCTCTTCCAAGCCCGACCTTGCCATTGAAGTGGCAATGGAGGCCGGACGTCGTGGTGTGGATTCCGTACCGACGCTGCTGAAAAAAATGTTCTCACGCGTGCTGTGGCTGGCGCGCGGTCGGGCTGATTAACCGCAAAACATCCTTGCCATCTGCGGCTGAATAGCGTCAAGCATCTCGTAGCGTCGACGGTATTCAGCCCGCTTTTTGCTGGCGATATCCGCAATCTCTTTTCGCGCTATTCGATTGGGAAGCCGATAATGCCGCTCGGCATCGCATTCGCCACCAACCGATTCCCAGAACGCGTTATAGTCAGCATGGATTTTTCCTTCCTTATCGCGATAACGCAGGCTGCGGTAAATATGTGTTTCATTGCTGACAGCAATAATTTGTTCGACCTGTAAGCGTTGAGCGAAGAGGCAGACCGCTTCCATCACGAGTCGTTTGGGAAATAGCCCGTGGCAGGCTTTCGTCGCATTCTGGATCTGTTGGTGTGGAATTTCCCATTTCGCACCTTGCAGCCCGCCTATAAATAACGTCCTTTTCCCCTGATACTCACACAGTGTAAATGTGATCTCCGCCAGAGGAATACCTTCGCTGTTGCGGAACAGAATTGTGCTGTCACCTTCCTTATCCATTGAGATCATCATGGTCAGTTCAAGCGTGAACTGCTCGCCGTTTTTTCCTTCCAGCTTCGCAAGTTGCAGTCCCGGGGTGTTCAAATATAAGCTGAACTCTTCCGCCGACATGCACGCGCGCAGCAATGCATAATGGTAACGTAACGCCTCCAGCAATTGCTTACGGGTCATATTCACGGCAAGGTAAGGGCGATGCAGGCGAACCGGCAGGCGCGGCTGACGCGTTAACAGCGTTCTGAGATTAGGCCAGTGGGAGAGTTCGTTCATCCACTCAACGCTTAAACGCGGCATAATCAAAGAGCGCAGCAAAAATTTCTGGCGAAACCGACGGCGATGCCAGAATTTACCCGGCCGCCACTGACCCCCTGCCAGATTAAGGAAAAGAGACATGCTGCTAAGAGATTCAGATGGTGTAAATGCTCGTTCAGTGATCTGAGACATATTCATAAAATCAATGATTATACGTAACACCGATTTCACCATCGGGCATCTTAACCAAACATCAATCGTATAATTACTAACGTAAATTTTCGGTTTTTGTTGATGTTTCGTTGAAGTTGGCAGCCCCGTACGCGCATATGGAGCATTCAGAGTATTTATGAAAAAGCGAAAAAAACTTAAGAAGCGTTACGCTATTGCGCTGGTGATAGTCATCGCTGCGCTGATTGCGTTGTGGAGAACACTCAACGCGCCCGTGCCGACTTATCAGACATTGATTGTCCGCCCCGGTGATTTGCAGCAGAGCGTGCTGGCGACCGGAAAGCTGGACGCGCTGCGTAAGGTTGACGTGGGCGCGCAGGTCAGCGGTCAGTTGAAAACGCTGTCGGTGGCGATTGGCGATAAAGTAAAAAAAGACCAGCTTTTAGGGGTTATTGATCCTGAACAGGCTGAAAACCAGATCAAGGAAGTGGAAGCGACACTGATGGAGCTGCGTGCGCAAAGGCAACAGGCAGAAGCAGAACTGAAACTGGCAAGGGTGACATACTCACGCCAGCAACGACTGGCGCAAACGCAGGCGGTTTCGCAACAGGATCTTGACACCGCAGCGACGGAGATGGCAGTTAAACAGGCGCAAATAGGTACTATCGATGCGCAAATCAAACGGAATCAGGCGTCACTCGACACGGCGAAAACGAATCTCGATTACACCCGCATCGTTGCCCCGATGGCTGGGGAAGTTACGCAAATCACCACTCTGCAAGGGCAGACGGTGATTGCCGCACAACAGGCGCCAAACATTCTGACGCTGGCAGATATGAGTACCATGCTGGTGAAAGCGCAGGTGTCGGAAGCGGATGTCATTCACCTGAAACCCGGTCAAAAAGCCTGGTTCACCGTGCTTGGCGATCCGCTGACGCGCTACGAGGGGCAGATTAAAGATGTGCTGCCGACGCCAGAAAAGGTCAACGACGCCATTTTCTACTACGCCCGTTTTGAAGTACCAAACCCCAATGGTTTACTGCGCCTGGATATGACTGCGCAAGTCCACATTCAACTCACTGATGTGAAAAACGTACTCACCATTCCGTTGTCGGCACTGGGGGATTCGGTTGGCGATAACCGTTATAAAATCAAACTGCTGCGTAATGGCGAAATACGCGAGCGCGAAGTGACGATTGGCGCGCGCAACGACACCGATGTTGAGATTGTCAAAGGACTGGAAGCGGGCGATGAAGTGGTGATTGGTGAGGCCAAACCAGGAGCTGCACAATGACGCCCTTGCTCGAACTAAAGGATATTCGCCGTAGCTATCCTGCTGGAGACGAGCAGGTTGAGGTGCTAAAGGGTATCAGCCTGGATATTTATGCAGGTGAGATGGTGGCAATTGTCGGGGCTTCGGGCTCTGGTAAATCGACCCTGATGAATATTCTCGGCTGCCTGGATAAAGCGACCAGTGGAACCTATCGCGTTGCCGGCCAGGATGTTGCCACGCTGGACGCCGATGCGCTGGCGCAGCTTCGTCGTGAGCATTTCGGCTTTATTTTCCAGCGTTACCACTTGCTTTCGCACTTAACCGCCGAGCAGAACGTTGAAGTACCCGCCGTCTATGCCGGACTTGAGCGTAAACAGCGATTGCTGCGCGCTCAGGAGTTGCTGCAACGACTGGGACTGGAAGAACGGCTAGATTATTACCCCGCCCAGCTTTCCGGTGGCCAGCAGCAGCGTGTCAGTATTGCTCGTGCGTTAATGAACGGTGGGCAGGTGATCCTCGCCGATGAACCTACCGGCGCACTGGACAGCCATTCTGGCGAAGAGGTGATGGCGATATTGCATCAGTTGCGCGATCGCGGGCACACGGTGATTATCGTTACCCACGATCCACAGGTTGCGGCTCAGGCGGAGCGGGTAATCGAAATTCGTGACGGCGAAATTGTGCGTAATCCTCCCGCCATTGAAAAGGTGAATAACGCCACGGGGACGGAATCGATAGTCAAAACGGCGTCTGGCTGGCGGCAGTTCGTCAGTGGTTTTAATGAGGCGCTGACGATGGCGTGGCGGGCGCTGGCAGCGAATAAAATGCGCACCTTACTGACCATGCTGGGGATTATTATTGGTATTGCGTCGGTGGTTTCTATCGTCGTGGTGGGCGACGCCGCCAAACAAATGGTGCTGGCGGATATTCGTTCTATTGGTACGAATACTATTGATGTCTATCCCGGGAAAGATTTTGGCGATGACGATCCGCAATATCAACAGGCGCTAAAGTACGACGACTTAATCGCCATCCAAAAACAACCGTGGGTTGCCTCTGCCACGCCCGCCGTCTCGCAAAACCTGCGCCTGCGTTATAACAATGTTGATGTTGCCGCCAGCGCCAACGGTGTGAGCGGCGATTATTTCAATGTCTACGGCATGACCTTCAGCGAAGGGAATACCTTTAATCAGGAGCAACTGAACGGCCGCGCACAGGTGGTGGTTCTCGACAGTAACACCCGCCGCCAGCTTTTCCCGCATAAGGCCGATGTGATTGGTGAGGTCATTCTGGTTGGTAATATGCCTGCGAGAGTCATCGGCGTGGCGGAAGAGAAACAGTCGATGTTTGGTAGCAGTAAAGTGCTGCGTGTCTGGTTGCCTTACAGCACCATGTCCGGGCGGGTTATGGGCCAGTCGTGGCTGAACTCCATCACTGTAAGAGTAAAAGAAGGCTATGACAGCACCGAAGCGGAACAACAACTCACCCGTTTGTTGTCGCTGCGCCATGGCAAAAAAGACTTCTTTACCTGGAACATGGACGGCGTCTTGAAAACAGTCGAAAAAACCACACGTACTTTACAACTGTTTCTGACGCTGGTGGCGGTGATTTCGCTGGTGGTAGGCGGCATTGGCGTTATGAATATTATGCTGGTGTCAGTAACAGAGCGGACACGGGAAATTGGTATTCGCATGGCTGTTGGCGCGCGTGCCAGCGATGTTCTGCAACAATTTCTGATTGAAGCCGTGCTGGTTTGCCTGGTGGGCGGCGCGATGGGGATAATGCTGTCGCTGTTAATTGCCTTCACCCTACAGCTTTTTTTACCCGGCTGGGAGATAGGCTTTTCTCCACTGGCGTTGCTGCTGGCGTTTTTATGTTCAACCATTACGGGCATTTTATTTGGCTGGTTACCCGCACGAAATGCGGCACGGCTGGATCCAGTGGATGCTTTGGCGCGAGAGTGATTTTTGAGATAAAAATGCCAGCCGATCGGGCTGGCATTTTGCCTTTAGGATGTACACAATGAGACAGAAGAGCTATGCGACTGCTACTTCTACTTCGACGGGCACAATAACACTGGCGTGATTGCCTTTTGGCCCTTGGTGGACATCAAACTGAACGGGTTGTCCAGCTTTTAGCGTTCTGTAACCATCCATCTGGATGGTGGAATAATGAGCGAAAATATCTTCGCCACCGCCTTCAGGGCAGATGAAACCGAACCCTTTGGCATTGTTGAACCACTTAACAGTACCCTTTTCCATGCTTCGACATCCTTCGCAAATCTTATACAAGTAAGATGGAATAAACCGGGGTCAGAGAGGGGGCAGTTCAAAACCTCGCCAACTCTTGAAATACAATTTAGAGAAATGGGGCGAGTCGTCAAGCGTTTGACAGGGGCCAGGGGGTAGGTATGCATCAAAAATTTGAAGCAGTTAACGCTATTGACAGTAATGTCACTGATGTCGCTTATACCAACGATAGATGATAATTATCTATCATGTGGAGTAGATTGGTCAGGCAAATACGCTCTTGTCAGCGGCAGAGCGTTCTGCCGGTAACCGTAACCGAAGATGATAACTGACAATGGGTAAAACGAACGACTGGCTGGACTTTGATCAACTGGCGGAAGAAAAAGTTCGCGACGCGCTAAAACCGCCATCTATGTATAAAGTGATATTAGTCAATGATGATTACACTCCAATGGAGTTTGTTATTGACGTGTTACAAAAATTCTTTTCTTATGATGTAGAACGTGCAACGCAATTGATGCTTGCTGTTCACTACCAGGGGAAGGCCATTTGCGGAGTCTTTACCGCTGAGGTTGCAGAAACCAAAGTGGCGATGGTGAACAAGTACGCAAGGGAGAACGAGCATCCATTGCTGTGTACGCTGGAAAAAGCCTGAATGCAGGTATAAAAATTGGGGGAGGTGCCTATGCTCAATCAAGAACTGGAACTCAGTTTAAACATGGCTTTCGCCAGAGCGCGCGAGCACCGTCATGAGTTTATGACCGTCGAGCACTTGTTACTGGCATTGCTCAGTAACCCATCGGCCCGGGAGGCGCTGGAAGCGTGTTCCGTGGACCTGGTTGCGCTCCGTCAGGAACTGGAAGCCTTTATTGAACAAACCACACCTGTTCTGCCCGCCAGTGAAGAGGAGCGCGACACGCAGCCGACCTTGAGTTTTCAGCGTGTATTGCAGCGTGCAGTCTTCCATGTTCAGTCCTCCGGTCGCAGTGAGGTTACCGGTGCGAATGTTCTGGTCGCTATCTTTAGCGAACAGGAGTCGCAGGCGGCGTATCTGTTGCGCAAACATGAAGTCAGCCGTCTTGATGTGGTGAACTTTATTTCTCATGGCACGCGTAAAGACGAGCCATCTCAGTCTTCTGAACCAGGAAACCAGCCGAGCAGTGAAGAACAAGCTGGTGGGGAGGACCGTATGGAGAATTTCACGACTAACCTGAACCAGCTTGCACGCGTGGGCGGAATTGACCCGCTGATTGGTCGTGAGAAGGAACTGGAGCGCGCCATTCAGGTTCTCTGCCGCCGCCGTAAAAACAACCCGCTGCTGGTTGGGGAGTCTGGCGTCGGTAAAACGGCGATTGCTGAAGGTCTTGCCTGGCGAATTGTTCAGGGCGATGTGCCGGAAATCATGGCTGACTGTACGATTTACTCTCTCGATATCGGCTCCCTGTTAGCAGGCACCAAATATCGCGGCGACTTTGAAAAACGGTTTAAAGCGTTGCTCAAGCAGCTGGAACAGGATACTAACAGCATCCTGTTTATCGATGAGATCCATACCATCATTGGAGCGGGCGCAGCGTCTGGCGGGCAGGTAGATGCCGCCAACCTGATCAAACCGTTGCTCTCCAGCGGTAAAATTCGCGTGATTGGATCGACGACCTATCAGGAATTCAGCAACATTTTCGAGAAAGACCGTGCTCTGGCGCGTCGCTTCCAGAAAATCGATATTACTGAACCGTCGATCGAAGAAACTGTGCAAATCATCAATGGCCTGAAACCGAAGTACGAAGCGCACCACGATGTGCGTTATACCGCGAAAGCGGTGCGTGCGGCGGTGGAGCTGGCGGTGAAATACATTAACGATCGTCATCTGCCGGACAAAGCGATTGACGTTATCGACGAAGCGGGCGCTCGCGCACGTTTGATGCCGGTAAGCAAGCGCAAGAAAACGGTGAATGTGGCGGATATCGAGTCCGTGGTAGCCCGTATTGCACGTATCCCTGAGAAGAGCGTTTCTCAGAGTGACCGCGATACGCTGAAAAACCTTGGCGATCGCCTGAAAATGCTGGTCTTCGGTCAGGATAAAGCCATTGAAGCGCTTACCGAGGCCATCAAGATGGCGCGTGCGGGTTTAGGTCACGAACATAAACCAGTTGGTTCATTCCTGTTTGCTGGTCCAACCGGGGTCGGGAAAACCGAGGTGACGGTACAGCTTTCCAAAGCACTGGGTATTGAGCTTCTGCGCTTTGATATGTCCGAATATATGGAACGTCATACTGTCAGCCGCCTGATTGGTGCGCCTCCAGGATACGTTGGTTTTGATCAGGGCGGTCTGCTGACCGATGCGGTCATCAAGCATCCGCACGCGGTGCTGCTGCTGGACGAAATCGAGAAAGCGCATCCGGACGTATTCAACATTCTGTTGCAGGTGATGGACAACGGCACGCTGACCGATAACAACGGGCGCAAGGCCGATTTCCGTAACGTGGTACTGGTGATGACCACCAACGCCGGGGTGCGTGAAACCGAGCGTAAATCCATTGGTCTTATTCAGCAGGATAACAGCACCGATGCGATGGAAGAGATCAAGAAGATCTTTACGCCGGAGTTCCGTAACCGTCTCGACAACATTATCTGGTTCGATCATCTCTCTACAGACGTGATCCACCAGGTGGTTGATAAGTTTATCGTCGAGTTGCAGGTTCAGTTGGATCAGAAAGGTGTTTCTCTGGAAGTGAGCCAGGAAGCGCGTAACTGGCTGGCTGAGAAAGGTTACGACCGGGCGATGGGCGCACGTCCGATGGCACGTGTGATTCAGGATAACCTGAAAAAACCGCTCGCCAACGAACTGCTGTTTGGCTCGCTGGTGGATGGTGGCCAGGTGACAGTCGCGCTGGATAAAGAGAAAAATGAGCTGACCTACGGGTTCCAGAGTGCACAAAAGCATAAACCGGAAGCCGCGCATTAATCAGATTGTTAGGTAAGTTGATGAAGTCCGTAATCTCGTCAGGGGTTACGGACTTTTTGTTTATAGGGTGGAGGAGGTCCAGACCCTTTTTTTGATGATGATGGTAAGTTGTTGATAATTAGTGCTGCTGGAAGGTAAGGATAAAAAAGGGTGGCAGCAGGAAAATGAGATGGTTTTGCTTTATTAACAACGGGCTAAACGTGTAGTATTTGAGTTCACTGCCGTACAGGCAGCTTAGAAATGTGTCCATAAATTCCTGATAGGCTTTCGCGTGTTCACTGCCGTACAGGCAGCTTAGAAACTATTAGCGTCGAGAAATATGCTGATTTGATTGTTCACTGCCGTACAGGCAGCTTAGAAAGCAGCCAGTGCTGGTGCTGCGCATACATCTGAGTTCACTGCCGTACAGGCAGCTTAGAAATAGTATTTTAATAAATATCAGTTAGTTGAAATGTTCACTGCCGTACAGGCAGCTTAGAAAGCCTGCAACGTGACATATGAGATGGCGCGGCGGTTCACTGCCGTACAGGCAGCTTAGAAAGATCATGTCAGGTTTCCAGCTAGGGCATTTTTGTTCACTGCCGTACAGGCAGCTTAGAAATCATCCGGGAGCGTCTCAATAAAAACATTGGGGTTCACTGCCGTACAGGCAGCTTAGAAAGTTATTAGTCTTATTATCGATTAGATAAAGACGTTCACTGCCGTACAGGCAGCTTAGAAAGCGTTGGAGCGCCATTCACTTTCCGCGTGGAAGTTCACTGCCGTACAGGCAGCTTAGAAAATCGCTTTCAGCGCATCAAGTACAGTTTCCATGTTCACTGCCGTACAGGCAGCTTAGAAAGTTAGCCTGCGCGTCCCAGGTGTGCTGGCGAAGTTCACTGCCGTACAGGCAGCTTAGAAAAAGGGGCGTACCGCAACTGTCAGAATCAGAATGTTCACTGCCGTACAGGCAGCTTAGAAAAGTTGCCCGTCTCTATTTCAACGGCGTAGGGGGTTCACTGCCGTACAGGCAGCTTAGAAATCGCCGATCATCTCCGCTGAATAACGTAAATTGTTCACTGCCGTACAGGCAGCTTAGAAACATACCGGAATACCTTCGGAAAGTGCTTCTGGAGTTCACTGCCGTACAGGCAGCTTAGAAAGACCCGCCGACAACAGTATTGAGCACGAAACGGTTCACTGCCGTACAGGCAGCTTAGAAATCACTAAATCTCTGTTAGACGCCCTGTTTGATGTTCACTGCCGTACAGGCAGCTTAGAAATGCTCTGTTTGACTCTGCTTCGAATGAACGAAGTTCACTGCCGTACAGGCAGCTTAGAAAAGTGTCAGACCAGCGGCGCTCTCCGGATTGCTGTTCACTGCCGTACAGGCAGCTTAGAAATACACGCTCAATCGACTTGGTTGCAAAACCGTGTTCACTGCCGTACAGGCAGCTTAGAAAGTCGCAAGGTAGCGCGTTCCCGGTGCACGTAAGTTCACTGCCGTACAGGCAGCTTAGAAACAAAATTAAAGGCGGCAAGCCAACATCTGTCATGTTCACTGCCCTACAGGCAGCTTCACAAATACGATGATGGCAGAAATTTAGCTGCGTTATGGCGTTCTCAACTCCGAACCATTAGCCACAACACGCAATAACAATTGTGATAATTGCGATAGAAATCAATTTCTCGCACAGAAATCAATGTTGTACTAATCCTAACTCCTTCAAATAAAAATAATCACAGGATGTGTTTATGTCTTCCAATTACCTTACTCCATCTGACCTCAAAACCATTCTCCACTCTAAACGCGCCAATATTTATTATCTGGAAAAATGCCGGGTGCAGGTGAATGGTGGGCGAGTGGAATATGTTACCAGTGAAGGTAAGGAGTCGTACTACTGGAATATCCCCATTGCGAATACCACGGCATTGATGTTGGGGATGGGAACATCCGTTACTCAGGCGGCGATGCGTGAATTTGCCCATGCCGGGGTGATGGTGGGCTTTTGTGGTACGGATGGCACGCCGCTGTATTCGGCAAATGAAGTTGATGTTGATGTCTCCTGGCTCAGTCCGCAAAGCGAATATCGTCCTACTGAATATCTTCAGCAGTGGGTTTCTTTTTGGTTTGCTGAAGATAAACGACTTGCCGCCGCGAAACGTTTTCAGTTAATCCGCCTGACACATATCGATAAGCACTGGACCAGCGCGAAAATGCAGCGTGAACACGCCTTTCAGCCTGATGCTAATGCACTGCAGACCCTACTAAATCGTACTCGTGAAGAAATAGACGCGGCAGAAAACCATACGCAGCTTATGCTCGTAGAGGCCAAATTGACCAAAGCACTCTACAAAATGGTGAGCCAAACCGTGGGCTATGGCGACTTTACTCGCGCAAAACGGGGCGGTGGGATTGATATGGCCAACCGCTTTCTCGATCAGGGGAATTATCTGGCTTATGGGCTGGCGGCAGTGGCGGCGTGGGTAACCGGGATCCCGCATGGTTTAGCAGTAATGCACGGTAAAACACGTCGCGGCGGCCTCGTTTTTGACCTTGCCGATCTGATTAAAGATGCCCTGGTTATGCCACAAGCATTTATTGCCGCAATGGCGGGAGAAGATGCTCAGGAGTTTCGTCAACGCTGCATCAATATCTTTCAACAAGCAGATGCTCTGGATGTCATGATCACCTCTTTGCAAGATACGGCCCAGGCACTGGCTAAGGCTGATCAATGAATGTTCTGATTATCTCGCGCTGTACAAAAAATGCTCGCGTGGAAAGCTGCCGTATTATTGATCAGTTTGCTGAACGCACCGGTGATGCCGCATGGCAAACGGTGATTACTCTGGAAGGCGTTAATACACTCCGCCGTTTACTGCGCAAAACTGCCAGGCGAAATACCGCAGTGGCATGTCACTGGCTGAAAAAGAACGGGCAAATGGAGTTGATGTGGATTGTGGGTAATATTCGTCGTTTTAATGCACAGGGACGCGTTCCCACGAATCGAACAACCCAAACCAGCCTGGTGAACAAGGAAGAAAATCGCTGGCAATGCGCAGAGAGCATTGCGCTGCTGGCGGCTATCGCCGGGTTGTTTCATGATTTTGGTAAAGCAGGACGCAGCTTTCAGCAAAGCCTGACCCATAAGAGCGCACGAAGTTATCAACCTTACCGACATGAATGGATCTCATTGCGGCTTTTCCAGGCGTTTGTTGGTGAACAGCCAGACGATGTGTGGCTGGAGAAACTCGGGGAATTAACGGCAGATGATGAAGTTGCGATTCTTGAACGTCTGCAAAAAGACACGCCTCATTTTTCAAATAGCCCATTTAGCTCGCTGCAACCGCTAGCCAGGACGGTAGGTTGGCTGATCCTTTCCCATCATCGAATGCCGGAGAATCTTTCTCCACAGCCGGAACAATCATGCAAAGGTTGTGAAAGTTGGCTGGAGAAGCAACTGAATGCTGACTGGAATGCCGTTAACCACCGCAAGAATGACTGGACGCAACAGGATTTTGAGCAAGTCTGGCAGTTTCCATCAGGAACGCCGCTTCAAAGCGCGAGCTGGCGGGAAAAAGCGCGTCAGATTTCTCGCCGGGCAAGCAACGCGCTCGGTTTAAAGACATACGGGCAGATGGAACAGTTGTTCCCCTTACATATGGCGCGTTTTTGCCTGATGCTTGCCGATCACTACTATTCATCTAATGACGCGCAGCAAAAATGGCAGGACCCGGAATATATCGTCTGGGCAAATAGCGATCGCCAAAGCGGCACGCTCAAACAACGGGTAGACGAACATCTTGTGGGCGTCGCGCATCATGCGTATTTGCTTGGGCGGCAACTGATGCACACACGGGCATCGCTTCCGGCAATTGCCCGACATAAAGGTTTTAGCCAGCGGGCCACAGATGTGAAATATCGCTGGCAAGATAAAGCCTGGGATGTGGCGCGAGCTCTACGTGAACGAAGTCGTGAAGAGGGATTTTTCGGCGTCAATATGGCCTCGACGGGGTGTGGTAAAACCTTTGCGAACGCCCGCATTATGTATGCTCTTGCCGACGAGCGAGAAGGGTGCCGCTTTACCGTTGCGCTGGGATTGCGCACGCTGACTTTGCAAACCGGCGATGCTCTGCGCAGTCGGCTTGGCCTGGGTGAGGATGAGCTGGCGGTACTGATTGGTTCGGCGGCAGTTAAGCAACTGTGGCAGCAGGAAAAAATAGACAATGATTGCGGAAGTGCTTCACAAGAGTCGCCAACAGAGGAGCAACAGTTCGTTAAGTACGAAGGCAGTCTGCATACCGGGGCGCTGGAAAAATGGTTGAAGGATGACAGCAAACTTAAGGAGTTAGTGAGCGCGCCGATTCTGGTCTCGACGATTGATCATCTTATTTCCGCGACCGAGGGTGTGCGAGGCGGGAAACAGCTTCCGGCGATGTTGCGTCTGTTAACCAGCGATTTAGTGCTCGACGAACCTGATGACTTTGATATTGCCGATCTTCATGCGGTATGTCGTTTGATGAACTGGGCCGGGATGCTGGGAACGCGGGTATTACTTTCCTCGGCGACGCTACCGCCAGGGCTGATTCAGGCGTTGTTCGCGGCTTATCTCGCCGGGCGTAAAATGGGGCAGACGTCTTGTGGTACCAACGGTAGGTCCGTCAATATTTGCTGTGCCTGGTTTGACGAAAACGATGCTGATGCCACGCAAATTAGCGATGGCGCGGCGTTTCGTGATGCGCACACAAAGTTTGTTGCCCGGCGGGCGTTAATGCTGGCTGAAAAAGAGCGCCTGCATTTTGGGCGTGTTGCTTCAATTTCATCTGCATCAAGCGCGATACAAGACGTTACCGAAAGTGTGGCCCAGACGGTGCATACGCAAATGCTGAAGTTGCATCAGGCGCATCACCAGCGACGCGAAAGCGGTAAAACCGTTTCGCTGGGCCTGGTGCGCTTCGCGAATATCAATCCACTGGTTGCGGTGACCAAAGCCCTGATTGCAATTGCTTCACCAGAAGATGTCTGCATTCATTACTGTGTTTACCACTCCCGGCATCCGCTGGCGGTGCGTTCAGATATTGAGAAGCGACTGGATCGCGCTTTTACTCGTCATAACGAACTCGATTTCTGGAACAACGAAGATATCGCAGATGCCTTACATAACCGTCCGGAATCGCACCATCTGTTTGTGGTGTTGGGGACATCGGTTATCGAAGTGGGGCGTGACTGGGATGCGGATTGGGGAATTATCGAACCAAGCTCCATGCGTTCGATAATTCAATTTGCCGGACGTATTCAGCGCCACCGTAGAAATGTGCCGACCAGTGAGAATCTGGTTATTTTGCGTAGCAATATCAAATCATTGCAGAAAAAAGCCCCCGCATTTTGTAAGCCTGGTTTCGAAACAAAAGAACACTTGCTGAATAGCCACGATATTTGCGAACTGATTCCGATCGCGGACTACCGGACGATTAACGCCTTGCCGCGGATCCTGTCTGCCAATAATGACAACAAACTGGCGGAGCTTGAACATAGTCGTTTATCCGCCGAATTGATGAGCAGTAAAAGCAAACATGTGGTGGCGGCGCAATGGTGGCGTGCACCGCTAAGCTGGAACGGCTGGATGCAGCGCCAGACGCCATTTCGTTATTCCCCTTTGCCGGAGGCGGTGTTTTTTCTGCATATGGATGATGAAGAAAGCGAAGCGCGTTTCTATTCCCGCACGGGCGACAACGAGCGTAAAGCGCAAGGAAATTTCAGGCGAGAAGAGGTGAGATGCGCCAGCGGCGTCGCTTGCTGGGGCGTGATGGATTACCAGCACGTTTTGTTGAATTTAGCTGATAAGCAAAGTTGTGAGATAGCAAACGTTGGGGAAAAGTTTGCGGAAGTGAGAGTGCCGGCCAGTGAAGAAGATGCGGTCGATGACTGGCGTTATCACCCCTGGTTAGGTGTGTTTCGCAACCTGTGAAAAAATAAGGAGGGAATCTTTTGAACAATAATTTAGTGGATTTTATAACTGACTACATCGCTTCGCGAAGGCAACCCAAAATCGAAGCCTTTGAAAAAGAAGCAACAAAGCGACAGGAACAGGGCGAGGACGCCAGCGTTATCGCTCTGGAGCGGCAGGAACTTGAAGCACGCTACCTGCCACGTAACTGGTTAACGGATGCGGCGAAACGTGCCGGGCAAATCAAATTAGTCACTCATGGCGCTAAATTCAGTCATGGTGATTCTAAGGCCAGCAGCTTTTATCTGGATACCTCCGCTACCGAAAACTATTTAAACACGGCATCGTTGGCAAATATCGCTACTGACGCGATTGGCAACGCCGCCGCACTTGACGTCGCAAAGTTGCTACAAACCGATGTGAACGGAGATTCACTGCTTGCCAGCCTGAAGCGTGGTGATTATCAGGCATTAAGTACGTTTGCAGAGGATAAAGCGCAACTGGAGCAGTGGGTAGCTGGGTTTAGCCAGGCATGGACAACTGGACGGCCTGCCAGCCATAAACTGGCAAAACAAATCTATTTCCCTGTTGCGGATGGTTATCACCTGTTATGCCCACTGTTTTCCAGTTCACTGGCGCAGGCGATGTATGAAAAGCTAACCGCCGTGCGCTTTAGTGAGGAGTCGAAAGCCATTCGCGATGCCCGCAAAGCAGGAAAATGGCACTCCCAGCCAGATATCTGGTTTCCTAATCTTGCCGAAATGCATTTTGGCGGCACAAAACCGCAGAATATTTCTTTGCTCAATAGTGTGCGGGGTGGCCGTGTCTGGCTGTTGCCGTCAATGCCGCCCACCTGGGCGACGCTGGATCGCGCGCCACAAAACATGCGCAGTATTTTTTCCCTACGCGGCGATTTCAATCGGGCGGCTTCAGGCATCATAGCCCGGATGACTTACCTGCTGAAGGTTGACATAAACAATGTTCATATCCGAACTGCGCGGGCGAAATATATTGATGAGTTGATTGATCTGCTGTTCATGCAGGCGTCTTCATTTCAGCAAGAAAAATGGCAGGGATGGTCCGCGCAATCACCAGACTTACCTCGCCACCAACAACTTTGGCTGGACCCGTGGCGAAGCCTCTCAGATGAGACTTTCAAACAGGAGCGTGAGAAAAACGACTGGCAAGAGACGGTCGCCGATGATTTCGCGCGCTGGCTGAACTATCGCCTGAAAAAAGCCCGTTTCGATGTCGGTGCTGTCGAGCAAAGGGAGTGGCGCAGTCAGTCCCTGTTTACTCAACGGATGCGTGAAATGGAAGCCGTTTTGCAGGAGGCGCTGAAATGAGTTATCTGCTCTTGTTACCCCATGTACGCATCGAAAACGCTAACGCTGTCTCCGGGTTGACCTGGGGATTCCCGTCGATGACCCATTTTCTCGGTTATGTCCATGCGCTTTCTCGCAAAGTCGTGGATGAATTTGGCGTAAGTTTTGACGGTTGTGCGGTAGTAAGCCATGAACAGCATATTCAGGCGTACAGCTCCGGGCGCGATTTTCAATTCGCTCTCACCCGTAACCCATTAACCAGAGAAGGTAAAACCGCCTCGTTCAATGAAGAGGGCCGTATGCACCTGACGGTTTCTCTGCTGATTGAATGTAATGGCGAAATTACCAATGGTGAATATGGCAGAAAAGCCCTTTGCGACCATCTGAAAATGCTTTGCCAGAGCCACAAACTGGCGGGCGGCAGCATTGTTGACATGCGCGATCCGCAGCTTTTTCATGCCCCTGAAGATGAAAAGCAACTGCGTAAAATCATCTGGCGTTTAATGCCTGGCTATGCGCTTTACGATCGCAGTGAATGGCTGGCTGAACATCACCAACAACATCCCGATATATCGTTGCTTGATGCCTGGCTTGATTTTGCTGCCGTTAAATATCAGGCCGAATCTCCGGCAGAAGACAACAGCGCACAATGGGTATACCAGCCGAAGCCAATGCCTGGTTTCCTGGTACCGTTAATGTGTGGCTACCAACGCATTTCTCCTGTTTACGCACCCGGTGAAGTTGAAAATGCGCGCGATACCTCAACACCATTTGCCTTTGCCGAAGCAGTTTATGGCATTGGCGAATGGCGCGGATTACATCGTATTACTGGCTTGCAACCGCTGATGTGGCGTTACCGTACAACGGACACTGGCTACTATTGCTCGGCAATACCAGTCGTTGACGACCCTACGATTAATGAAGATGACGATACAGAATAAGGACATAATTATGGCAAAGGCCCCTGTAGCAGTAAAAACGGCGTCAGTACTGGCATTTGAGCGCAAACTGGCAACCTCTGACGCGGTGATGTACGCAGGTAACTGGCAAGGAAATGAATGGCAACCTATTGAGATTCAGGAGAAAGCCGTTCGCGGAACCATCTCCAATCGCCTGAAAGATGCAATTTCCAGTAATGAGTTAAAGCTGAATGCAGAAATCCAAAAAGCCAACTTGCAGCGGGTAGATGTGGCAGCGCTTCCGGTTGATGCGGATACGTTAAAAGTGATGTTTACGCTGCGCGTGCTGGGTAATTTATCCTCACCTTCAGTATGTAATGATATGACCTATCAGGAGGCGCTTTCCGGCGTTATTGAAGGTTATATCAGTGAACATGGCTTTAAAGAGCTGGCGCTTCGCTATGCCCTGAATCTGGCAAATGGTCGTTTTCTGTGGCGTAACCGTATCGGTGCCGAGCAAATTCAGGTGAAAGTCACCGCTAACGACAAATCATGGACTTTTAACAGCCATGACTTCTCTTTACGTCAATTTGAACAGGGCCAGAGTAGCGTCACAGAACTGGCGGCAACGATTGAACAAGGATTGAGCGGAAAAGAGTGGGTAATGCTTACCGTTGAAGCGCAGGTTCGTCTTGGTGCCGGGCAAGAAGTATTCCCGTCGCAGGAGCTGGTACTCGACAGCAACAGTAGCAAAAGTCGCGTGTTATACCAGGTGGCTGGCATTGCCGGTATCCACTCCCAGAAGATTGGTAATGCTTTACGTACCATCGATACCTGGCATCCAAAGGTCGATGAATTGGGGGCTATTGCCGTGGAACCTTACGGTTCTGTAACCAGTCGCGGTGTGGCTTGCCGCCAACCGAAAGAAAAACTCGACTTTTATACCTTACTGGACAATTGGGTGACTAAAGGGATGAAACCAGACGTTGAGCAGCAGCACTACGTGATGGCTGTGCTGATCCGCGGCGGTGTCTTTGGTGAGAAATCGGAATAAGGAGCTGCCAATGGATCACTACCTTGAGATCCGCGTTCTGCCAGATCCTGAATTTTCGAGCGAAATGTTGATGGCGGCGTTATTTGCCAAACTGCATCGGGCATTAGGTGCAAGAGGGCAAGGCGATATCGGCGTGAGTTTCCCGGACGTAAATGTTATGCCAGGAGCGCGTTTACGCTTGCATGGTAGCGCTCAGGCATTACAGGCGCTTGAAGCCTCAGCTTGGCGTAAAGGACTTACGGACTATTGCCAATGTTCACAGGTCACTCCCGTTCCAGAAATAAAGGGCTGGCGAGTCGTAAGCCGTGTGCAGGTTAAAAGTAACCCCCAGCGTCTGTTAAGGCGTTCAGTGAAAAAAGGCTGGCTTACTGAAGAACAGGCGATTGAGCGACTGGCGACGCAAGCTGAACAGCGGACCGACTTACCTTTTCTTAATATGAAGAGTTTGTCGAGTCAGCAACAGTTCAAGTTGTTTATCCGACACGGGGATTTGCGTACAGAACCGGTTAAAGGGGTATTCAGTAGTTATGGATTAAGCGCAACCGCTACTATTCCCTGGTTTTGATTGGTTAGTTGTAATGTATAAAAGACCTGGCCTTACCGTCAGGTCTTTTTGTCTATTGAAAAGCCGATTTCTGGCTGGAAATAGAATAAAGAATTCAATGCCCTACACTTTCATCAGTATATGGATATTTATTTAAAACAAGCAATCCGTAATTAATTATACGTATTAATCTACCTTGTAATGACATCAAATAATGCCGAATAGTAAACAAGGAAAATATTTTTATGGGTATTTTTTATTTGTTACGTATTTTTGACAGTTTGATTTAAATCACAAAAACAACTTGTTTACATTGCGATAGAAAATGTAATTTGCGAAATTCATTTCCGAGAGGACAGAAACTCTTAATCACCTGGAATAAATTAGTTAAGGAATAGACTATGAAACGTTCAATTATTGCAGTTGCAGTATTATCTTCTCTTTTTATGAGTGCAGGGAATGCTGCGGAAGTGGAGAATGCAATGGGTACGTTAAATATTAACGGTAGAGTTGTAGGAACTACGTGTCAGTTCCTGAGTGGCAGTGATAATGCAACAATTGAGATGAGCGAGATTGGTATTGATCAATTTGAAAATGTACAAGTTGGCGCCCCCGTTACTACTTATTCAAATACAACATCTTTACCATTAAAAGTTAAATGTGGGGTTGGTGTTAAACCAAGAATTACTTTCTCCAGTACCCAATTTGAAGGCGCGGGTTTAAATATTACTCGTAATACTGGTGATGCAAATGATGTTGGTTTTGCTGTCTTTTATGGACAAGAGGCTAGTACCGGCAACCAGATTACTGGTAATAAACCTGTTGAATTAACACCATCTGAAAATGGTGAGTATGATTTGCATTTTACGGCGCAATACGCAAAAGCAGGTGCTGACGTGAGTAAGGGTGGGGTTAATTCTACGATAACAATGACCGTTGTTGCAGATTAATTCGTTGTTTATCGGCGGCTTTGGCCGCCGATTTCTCAAACAAGGATTGTTTAATGAAAAAATTAATAGCCTTCTTGCTGGCCGGTATGGTCACGCCTGTGTGGGGTGGTGTCTATATCTACGGCACTCGTGTTATTTATCCAGAACAGAAAAAAGAGATTACCGTTCAGTTAATGAATGAAGGTAATCGTAGCGCCCTGGTTCAGTCATGGATTGATGATGGCGATACCAGCCAGCCTCCAGAAAAAATTCACGTCCCGTTCGTGTTGACGCCACCGGTAACTCACATAAAAGGTGGCGAGGGACAACAACTCAAGATCAAAAAATTGGCGAATACCCTACCTAAAGATCGCGAAAGCTTGTTCTTCCTTAATGTACTAGACATCCCACCTAATTGCCCCGAATTAGAAGATAAGAATGGCATCAAATTCGCCATGCAAAACCGTATTAAATTTATCTACCGCCCAGAGGGACTTACTGGCGTGGATAAAGAAAGTTTTCGTCGTCTGAGCATTAAACATGCCAATGGCGGTATTAATATCAAAAACAACTCCGCAAACTGGATAACTATTCCTGAGTTGACCGGGAATGCAAAGATAAATAAGGAAACGTTGTTATTAGCCCCCTGGTCAGATAAGACTATCACCACAGCTTCAGCCATCAATAAATATACAATTACGCTTATTGATGATAATGGAAACTATTTGAGTGAAAAAGTAAAAACCGTCAAATAGATCAGGGATTGATTATGTCTAAACTTAATTCTATTACGCTGGCTATCCTGTCGGTGTTGGCTACTTCGCCTGCATGGGCGGAAGATGAAACATTTGACACCCATTTTATGATTGGCGGGTTAAATGGGGAAAAAATTTCTGACTATCATATTGATAGTGATAAGCCGATGCCGGGTATCTATGATATGGATGTTTACCTGAATAATCAGTGGCGCGGACACTATAATGTCGATATTAAAGACGATCCGGATGCAACATGTTTATCCTGGGAGCAGTTAAAGCAAATAGGTATCCTCACTGAAGGAATTAATATCGATAAAAGCGTAGAATGCGTACCACTTCGGAAAGCGGTCCAGGGAGGCAGCGTTGACTATGATATTGGGCATTTTAACCTGAAGTTAAGTGTACCCCAGGCCTATGTCGTTGAGTATGAACGCGGATATGTCCCGCCTGAAGCATGGGATCGCGGGATTAACGCATTATATACGTCTTATTATGCCAGTCAGTATTACAGTAATTATAAGCATGGAGGAGATAATAAAAGTAGCTATTTAAATCTGAATAGTGGTTTGAATCTTCTGGGCTGGCAGTTGCATTCAAATGCCAATTATACGAAAAGTGACGAGAGCAGCGGTAAATGGAAGAGTAACACGTTATATCTGGAGCGCGGAATTCCACAAATTCTAGGCACATTGCGTGCTGGTGAAATGTATACCGGTTCTGATGTTTTTGACTCCGTGCGTTTTCGCGGTGTACGCCTTTGGCGCGATATGCAGATGTTGCCGAACTCTAAACAGAATTTTACTCCAGTGGTGCGTGGTGTTGCCCAAAGTAACGCACTTGTCACTATCGAACAAAATGGCTTTGTGGTTTACCAGAAAGAGGTTCCGCCAGGTCCATTCGCCATTGATGATTTGCAACTTGCTGGTGGTGGTGCAGATCTGGAAGTTACCGTTAAAGAAGCTGACGGTTCGGTGTCGCGTTATCGTGTACCTTATTCATCTGTACCAAATATGTTGCAACCGGGCGTTTCGAAATATGAATTTGCTGCCGGACGTAGTCGTATTGAGGGAGCCAGCGATCAGTCAGATTTTATTCAGGGAAGCTATCAGTATGGCCTTAATAATTTGCTGACTCTCTATGCTGGCGCGCAGTTGTCTGATAATTACTCATCGTTTGTTCTCGGCACGGGATGGAATACACCGATTGGTGCTGTATCGGTTGATTTTACCCATTCCCACAGTGAACAAGATAACGGTGATGTGTTTAATGGTCAAAGTTATCAAATTGCCTGGAACAAATATCTCTCTCAAAGTGGAACGCAATTTTCGCTGGCGGCCTGGCGTTATTCTTCTCGAGATTATCGTACTTTTAACGATCACGTGTGGGCAAATAACAGGAAAAGCTATAATCGAGAAGATGACTCAGTTTATGATATCGCCGACTATTATCAGTACGATTTTGGTCGTAAGAACAGCTTTTCTGTAAATATAAACCAGTCATTACCGGAAAATTGGGGATATCTGTCGGTCAGCGGTCAATGGCGGGATTATTGGGAACGCAGCGGGACAGGGAAAGATTATCAACTCAGCTATTCGAACTCCTGGGAACGCCTTAGTTATACCTTGTCTGTTAGCCAGACTTACGATGAAGATAACCGCGAAGATAGACGCATTAACTTATATTTCTCAATTCCCTTCTCGTGGGGCGATGGAATCACTGAAAAACGACGAGATTTATTTGTTTCTAACTCGACCACTTTTGATAAAGACGGCTATCGGTCGAATAATACCAGCCTCAGCGGTGTAGCGGGGAGTCGCGATCAGTTCAGCTACGGGGCTAACTTAAGCCATCAACACCAGGGCAGCGAAACAACAGCAGGTGGAAACCTGACCTGGCGTGCGCCATTGGCGACTATTGGTGGCAGCTATAGCCAGTCGAAAAGATATCAACAGGTTAGCGGTAATATTCAAGGCGGTTTAGTCGCGTGGTCGGACGGGGTGGCACTGGCTCCCAGACTTTCCGATACGTTCGCCATCGTCAAAGCGCCGGGACTGGAGGGAGCGGCGGTGCAGGGATATCGTTACCTGACCACGGATAGCAGAGGCTACGCTATTTATGACAACCTGACGCCGTATCGTGAAAATACGTTGATGTTGGATATTGCCGACAGTAAAAGCGACGTGGCGCTACTGGGTAACCGTAAAAACACCGTTCCTTATCGTGGTGCGGTAGTGATGACGCAGTTTGAGACTGATAAACGCAAGCCCTGGTATTTCATCTCCCAACGCCCTGATGGCTCTCCGTTGCCGTTTGGTTATGAGGTTGAAGATGAAAGCGGCAATAATGTGGGCTTAGTAGGACAGGGAAGCCGGATATTTATTCGCACCAATGATGTTCCCGCGTCGATTCGCGTCTCGGTTAATAAACAGCAGGAACAATTCTGCACTATTACCTTTGATAACGTTATTGATGAGAATAAAGTTTATATTTGTCGTTAAAGGATTTGTTTATGAAGAAATATTGGTTTTTGTTTCTACTGGCTTTGCCATTTTGGGGGCAGGCTAAATGTACTTTGGGGCCGAATACAACAGCAAGCCAAACGATAGAACTAGATATGGCACAGGAAACGGTAATGGCTGTAATTAATACAAACTTAGTTGATACGTTCACATGTAATGCAACAAGCGATAAAATGTATTATGCAACACCGTTAAAAGATTATATTGTTGAACTTAAAGAGTCTGATTCGCAGAAATCAATCTTTATGAAATTTAATCTTGAGAGTAGTGCATTCCCTGTTTCTACTGGAATCGATTCCTGGAATGCTTCTCCAAAAGAATATAACACTCAGGATGTTATAAATACCAAGCCGTTCACTCTTAAGGCAGAATATGTTGGGCCAACGAGTAAAGTAGACCATACAATAACCACCAATATCGACAAGATAACCATCCCGCGTCCTGCCATTAGCATACTAACAGATAACTCTTGCAATGATAGTATCATAAAATGGTTTTTATGTTGGATTAGTGGGCGATTAGATAGTGATGTTTCTTATACTCAGAATATAGAATTTAGCATCAAACACAAACCCACAACCTGTAGTTTCTCGCAACCGACTTACGAAATAAGAATGCCAGAAACAACGATAAGTGAGATGCAATCTGCCAATAATACAAAATCAGGCTCTATAGATCTGGTTTTAAATTGCGACAGTGTTTATAACGTCACGACTAATCCAGTCACTTTTAAAGTTGCGCGCGGTGAATGGGATGATAGTGGAACCATTCTGAAAAACACATCGCTTAATGGTGCTAAGGGGGTTGGGTTCCAGATTTATAATGGTAACGAAACGACACCGCTAAAGCTGGGTGATACACTGATGAACAAACTAACTAAAATGGCGGCCATTGAGAATCAGTACACCTTCCCGATTACCGCGAAATATGTCCGCGTGAATGAGGAAGCACTACAGCCAGGAGAAGTCCAAAGCAAAGCCATATTTGCCGTATCCTACGACTAGTGGGTATAGTAATCAGCCACTGATTTTCACGTACTTTCGAAGAGGAAGTACGTGTTTTTTATTTAAGGCGCATTAATGCGAAAAAAAAGCCCGTAC
>NZ_VATQ01000034.1:0-27603 GCF_005781135.1 Escherichia sp. E3659
AGGCCATAACAGTATCTACAGATATCCCGCGCTCGTAGACCGGATAAGGCGTTCACGCCGCATCCGGAAAAAAGCCGCCCGCACAATAACATCATTCTTCCTGAACACGTTTTACCGCAAATTATCATCACCACTGAAACCGATTACACCAACCACACCAGCCAAATATTTGTAATATTTTCATATTATTATTCAGTTTTCACAGTTGTTACATTTCTTTTCAGTAAAGTCTTAATTTCAGATAACTGTGTTTAACCTATGATGATATAACTCAATTAATTTCATACACTTAAATTATAACCATAATGAATATTAGTGTAAGCGATTACACTGATGTGATTTGCTTCACATCTTTTTACGTCGTACTCACCTATCTTAATTCACAATAAAAAATAACCATATTGGAGGGCATCATGCCTGACGCTAAAAAACAGGGGCGGTCAAACAAGGCAATGACGTTTTTCGTCTGCTTCCTTGCTGCTCTGGCGGGATTACTCTTTGGCCTGGATATCGGTGTAATTGCTGGCGCACTGCCGTTTATTGCAGATGAATTCCAGATTACCTCGCACACACAAGAATGGGTCGTAAGCTCCATGATGTTTGGTGCCGCAGTCGGTGCGGTGGGTAGCGGCTGGCTCTCCTTTAAACTCGGACGCAAAAAGAGCCTGATGATCGGCGCAATCCTGTTTGTTGCCGGTTCGCTGTTCTCTGCCGCTGCGCCAAACGTTGAAGTACTGATTCTTTCCCGCGTTCTGCTGGGGCTGGCGGTAGGTGTGGCCTCTTATACCGCGCCGCTGTACCTCTCTGAAATTGCGCCAGAGAAAATTCGCGGCAGTATGATCTCGATGTATCAGTTGATGATCACTATCGGGATCCTCGGCGCGTATCTTTCTGATACCGCCTTCAGCTACACCGGTGCATGGCGCTGGATGCTGGGTGTGATTATCATCCCGGCAATTCTGCTACTGATTGGTGTCTTCTTCCTGCCAGACAGCCCACGTTGGTTTGCTGCCAAACGCCGCTTTGTTGATGCCGAACGCGTGCTACTGCGCCTGCGCGACACCAGCGCGGAAGCCAAACGTGAACTGGATGAAATCCGTGAAAGTTTGCAGGTTAAACAGAGCGGTTGGGCGTTGTTTAAAGAGAACAGTAACTTCCGTCGCGCGGTGTTCCTGGGTGTACTGTTGCAGGTGATGCAGCAATTCACCGGGATGAACGTCATCATGTACTACGCGCCGAAAATCTTCGAACTGGCGGGTTATACCAACACCACAGAGCAAATGTGGGGGACCGTGATTGTCGGCCTGACCAACGTACTTGCCACCTTTATCGCAATCGGTCTTGTTGACCGTTGGGGGCGTAAACCAACGTTGACGCTGGGCTTCATGGTGATGGCTGTGGGCATGGGCGTACTGGGTACAATGATGCACATCGGTATTCACTCACCGTCGGCGCAGTATTTCGCCATCGCCATGCTGCTGATGTTTATTGTCGGTTTTGCCATGAGCGCGGGTCCGTTGATTTGGGTACTGTGTTCTGAAATCCAGCCGCTGAAAGGCCGCGACTTCGGTATCACCTGCTCCACCGCTACCAACTGGATTGCCAACATGATTGTCGGCGCAACCTTCCTGACTATGCTCAACACGCTGGGCAACGCCAATACCTTCTGGGTTTACGCAGGTCTGAACGTGCTGTTTATCCTGCTGACATTGTGGCTGGTGCCGGAAACCAAACACGTTTCGCTGGAACACATTGAACGTAATCTGATGAAAGGTCGTAAACTGCGCGAAATCGGCGCTCACGATTAATCTCCCCAGGCTTCCTCCCGTCGCGGAGGAAGCCACCTCTTGCAGTCATCTTTTCTTCGCTCTATCCTCTGCCGCTATGAAAACATCCCGTCTCCCTATCGCCATCCAACAGGCTGTTATGCGTCGCCTGCGGGAAAAACTCGCCCAGGCCAACTTGAAGCTGGGGCGTAACTATCCGGAGCCAAAACTCTCTTATACCCAGCGTGGCACATCCGCCGGAACGGCCTGGCTGGAAAGCTATGAAATTCGCCTCAATCCGGTGTTGCTGATGGAAAACAGCGAGGCTTTTATAGAAGAAGTGGTGCCACACGAACTGGCGCATTTGCTGGTATGGAAACACTTTGGTCGCGTAGCGCCACATGGCAAAGAGTGGAAGTGGATGATGGAAAGCGTGCTGGGCGTTCCCGCCCGCCGTACGCATCAGTTTGAACTGCAATCCGTGCGCCGCAACACCTTCCCCTACCGTTGCAAATGCCAGGAGCATCAGCTCACCGTACGTCGTCATAACCGCGTGATACGAGGCGAAGCCGTCTATCGCTGCGTTCACTGTGGCGAACAACTGGTTGCCCAATAACCAGCAGAACTATCAGGAATTTTACTGATCTGGCTGATTGCATACCAAAACAACTTTCGCTACGTTGCTCGCTCGTTTTAACACGGAGTAAGTGATGTACCGTAATTTGTCTGTGGCTGCGGTGGTACTGAGCGCAGCATTATCCGGCACGGCGTTAGCCGAAGGCATCAATAGTTTTTCCCAGGCGAAAACAGCAGCGGTAAAAGTCTACGCTGATGTGCCGGGAACATTTTACTGCGGATGTAAAATCAACTGGCAGGGTAAAAAAGGCATCGTGGATCTGGAGTCGTGCGGATATCAGGTGCGCAAAAATGAAAACCGCGCCAGCCGCGTAGAATGGGAACATGTTGTTCCCGCCTGGCAGTTCGGCCACCAGCGTCAGTGCTGGCAGGAAGGCGGTCGTAAAAACTGCGCTAAAGATCCGGTTTATCGCCAAATGGAAAGCGATATGCATAACCTGCAGCCCGCGATAGGTGAAGTGAACGGCGATCGCGGCAACTTTATGTACAGCCAGTGGAATGGCGGCGAGGGGCAGTATGGGCAGTGCGCTATGAAGATTGATTTCAAAGAAAAAGTTGCTGAACCGCCAGCTCATGCCCGTGGTTCCATTGCGCGGATTTACTTCTACATGCGTGACCAGTACAACCTGACACTCTCACGCCAGCAAACGCAGCTGTTTAACGCCTGGAACAAAATGTATCCGGTCACCGACTGGGAGTGTGAGCGTGACGAACGCATCGCGAAGGTGCAAGGCAATCACAACCCGTATGTGCAACGCGCTTGCCAGGCGAGAAAGAGCTAACCTACACTAGCGAAATTCTTTTTGTTAACCCTACCCCACGCGCGCAACCGCGTGGGGAGACGACGCGGATATTTAACCATGCGTATCCCCCGCATTTATCATCCTGAACCACTCACCAGCAATTCGCAGATCGCGCTTTGTGAAGATGCCGCTAACCATATCGGGCGCGTCCTGCGTATGGGGCCAGGTCAGGCATTACAGTTATTTGACGGCAGCAACCAGGTCTTTGACGCAGAAATCACCAGCGCCAGCAAAAAAAGCGTGGAAGTTAAAGTGCTGGAAGGCCAGGTAGACGATCGTGAATCTCCCTTGCATATTCACCTTGGTCAGGTGATGTCGCGCGGAGAAAAAATGGAATTCACTATCCAGAAATCGATAGAACTTGGCGTAAGCCTCATTACGCCACTTTTTTCTGAACGCTGCGGCGTTAAACTGGATAGTGAACGTCTGAACAAGAAGCTCCAGCAGTGGCAGAAAATTGCAATTGCCGCCTGCGAGCAGTGTGGTCGTAATCGGGTACCAGAAATCCGTCCGGCGATGGATCTGGAAGCCTGGTGTGCAGAGCAAGATGAAGGCTTGAAACTCAATCTTCACCCGCGCGCCAGTAACAGCATCAATACATTGCCGTTACCGGTTGAACGCGTCCGCCTGCTGATTGGCCCGGAAGGCGGTTTGTCGGCAGATGAAATTGCCATGACTGCCCGCTATCAATTTACTGATATCCTGTTGGGACCTCGCGTTCTGCGTACTGAGACAACTGCGCTCACCGCCATTACCGCGCTACAAGTGCGTTTTGGCGATCTGGGCTAACGGAGAAGAATAATGATCAAGCTCGGCATCGTGATGGACCCCATCGCAAGCATCAACATCAAGAAAGATTCCAGTTTCGCTATGTTGCTGGAAGCACAGCGTCGTGGTTACGAACTTCACTATATGGAGATGGCCGATCTCTATTTGATCAATGGTGAGGCTCGCGCTCGTACCCGTACTTTGAGCGTCGAACAGAACTACGATAAATGGTACGAGTTCACCGGTGAGCAGGATCTGCAACTGGCCGATCTCGACGTGATTCTGATGCGTAAAGATCCGCCGTTTGATACCGAGTTTATCTACGCGACCTATATTCTGGAACGCGCCGAAGAGAAAGGAACGCTGATTGTTAACAAGCCGCAGAGCCTGCGCGACTGTAACGAGAAGCTGTTTACCGCCTGGTTCTCTGACTTAACGCCAGAAACACTGGTCACGCGCAATAAAGCGCAATTGAAAGCGTTCTGGGAAAAACACAGCGATATCATCCTCAAGCCGCTGGACGGTATGGGTGGCGCGTCGATTTTCCGCGTGAAAGAAGGCGATCCGAACCTTGGTGTGATTGCCGAAACCTTGACTGAGCACGGCACCCGCTACTGCATGGCACAAAATTATCTGCCAGCGATTAAAGATGGTGACAAGCGCGTGTTGGTAGTGGATGGCGAACCAGTACCGTACTGTCTGGCGCGTATTCCACAGGGCGGCGAAACCCGTGGCAATCTGGCTGCCGGTGGTCGTGGCGAACCTCGTCCGCTAACGGAAAGCGACTGGAAAATCGCCCGTCAGGTAGGACCGACGCTGAAAGAAAAAGGGCTGATTTTTGTTGGTCTGGATATTATCGGTGACCGCCTGACTGAAATTAACGTCACCAGCCCAACCTGTATTCGTGAGATTGAAGCAGAGTTTCCGGTGTCTATCACCGGGATGTTAATGGATGCTATTGAAGCACGATTACAGCAGCAGTAACCCTGTTTAGCGAGAGGGATCTCGTTGAGACTATGAGTGACAGCGCCCTTCTTTCCACGCATACTGGGCGCTGTTGCTTTTTTGAACCAGGAAACAGAACCTCTGACAATGAATTTACAGCATCACTTTCTTATTGCCATGCCTGCTCTCCAGGATCCGATTTTCCGTCGTTCCGTGGTCTACATTTGCGAACATAATACCAATGGAGCAATGGGGATCATCATTAACAAGCCACTGGAAAATCTCAAAATTGAAGGGATTCTGGAAAAGCTGAAGATCACGCCGGAGCCGCGTGATGAATCTGTCCGTCTGGACAAGCCGGTTATGCTTGGCGGTCCGCTGGCTGAAGATCGCGGGTTTATTTTGCATACCCCGCCATCCAATTTTGCGTCCAGCATTCGCATTTCAGATAACACGGTGATGACCACTTCACGCGATGTGCTGGAAACACTCGGCACCGATAAACAACCTGCTGACGTGATGGTAGCCCTTGGTTACTCCTCCTGGGATAAAGGCCAACTGGAACAAGAAATTCTCGATAACGCGTGGTTAACCGCCCCGGCAGATCTGAATATTCTGTTCAAAACACCGATAGCTGACCGCTGGCGCGATGCGGCAAGGCTGATTGGTGTTGATATTCTCACCATGCCTGGTGTGGCAGGGCATGCCTGATGAGCGGAACATTACTCGCCTTCGACTTCGGCACCAAAAGCATTGGCGTAGCGGTCGGCCAACGCATTACCAGCACCGCTCGCCCGCTGCCCGCAATTAAAGCACAGGACGGTACGCCGGACTGGAACCTCATCGAGCGTTTACTGAAAGAGTGGCAACCAGACGAAATCATCGTCGGTTTGCCGCTGAATATGGACGGCACCGAGCAACCATTGACTGCCAGAGCGCGTAAATTTGCCAACCGTATTCATGGCCGTTTTGGTGTTGAAGTAAAGCTCCATGACGAGCGGCTTAGCACCGTAGAAGCACGTTCCGGTCTGTTTGAACAGGGCGGCTATCGGGCGCTCAACAAAGGCAAAGTCGACTCTGCCTCTGCGGTTATTATTCTCGAAAGTTATTTCGAGCAGGGATATTAAGGCGATTTAAAAACCTGGCGAATTGTCGTTACCGTCATCCCGCCATCTTGCCGGACGCAGCGTGAATGACTACGTTTGTAGGCCCGATAAGCTTGCGCATCGGGCATGTTTACAATTCGTATCAGGCACAGCAACGTCACAAACGCCCTTCCCCCACCCGCTGCTGATAACTCTGCTGAAACGTTAACATCCCCACCTGCTGCCCGGTTTGAATAACATGCGGCAACTGGTGGGTTTTCCCTTCGCGAATCAAATTCCCCACCGCGGGAGTGTTAATCAGTAATTCAAACAGCGCCACGCGTCCTTCCTGTTTATCCACTTCCAGCTTTTGTGACAACACCGCCCGTAAACTACCTGCCAGTTGATTACGCACGGGATCTTTTTCCTGAGCCGGAAACGAATCCACCAGTCGCTCAACTGCCTGCGCTGCGCCGCGCGTGTGTAATGTCGCCAGCACCAGATGCCCGGTTTCTGCCGCCGTTAGCGCCAGACGTATTGTCTCGCTGTCACGCAGCTCTCCAAGCAAAATCACATCAGGATCCTCCCGCAATGCGGCCCGCAATCCCGATGCGAACGTCATACAGTGCAAACCAATCTCCCGCTGCTGGATCAAACATCGCTGGCTGGCATAGAGATATTCCACAGGATCTTCCAGCGTCAGAATATGCGCATCGGCATGTTGATTAAGATAGCCAACCATTGCCGCCAGCGTGGTGGATTTACCACTCCCCGTCGCCCCCGTCACCAGAATCAGGCCATTCTCGCTGTTGAGTAATTCCGGCAATACCGGTGGTGCGCCAAGCTGTTCGAGCTGCGGGCAGTGCGAAGGTAACAGCCGTAACGCCAGAGAAATACCTTGCCGTTGTGCGAACGCACTGCCACGCAATCGCTGGTTTTCCGCCAGCGACACGGCAAAATCCAGCTGACCATTCTCCAGCAATATTGCCCGCTGATCGTCATCCAGCCACTCCCCCAGTAGCTCTTCGACGTCCGGCGTATCAAACGGCGCAGCTTCCATTCTGCCGCGAATGCGCCATCGTGCGGGCCAGGCGCTGCACAGGTGTAGATCCGAGACATTATGCTTTACACTAAGGGCCACAATTTCTTCCATATTCATACTAAGATCCTCGGAAAATGAACGATATTGCGCATAACCTGGCACAGGTCCGGGACAAAATCTCAGCGGCTGCAACGCGTTGCGGCCGTTCTCCAGAAGAAATTACGCTGCTTGCAGTCAGTAAAACAAAACCTGCGAGCGCCATCGCAGAAGCCATTGATGCCGGGCAGCGTCAATTTGGTGAAAACTACGTTCAGGAAGGGGTAGATAAAATTCGCCACTTTCAGGAGCTGGGCGTAACAGGATTAGAATGGCATTTTATTGGCCCGTTGCAGTCTAATAAAAGCCGCCTGGTGGCAGAACATTTCGACTGGTGTCATACCATCGACCGTTTGCGCATTGCTACCCGCCTGAACGACCAGCGACCGGCAGAACTTCCCCCTCTTAACGTGCTGATTCAAATCAATATTAGCGATGAAAACAGCAAGTCAGGGATTCAACTGGCGGAACTGGACGAGCTGGCTGCTGCGGTCGCTGAACTACCGCGTTTACGTCTGCGCGGGCTGATGGCAATCCCTGCGCCTGAGTCAGAATATGTAAGGCAGTTTGAAGTTGCACGCCAAATGGCTGTAGCATTTGCCGGACTGAAAACGCGCTACCCGCATATCGACACGCTCTCTCTGGGAATGTCGGACGATATGGAAGCCGCCATTGCGGCAGGTAGCACGATGGTTCGTATCGGCACTGCAATTTTTGGTGCGCGTGATTACTCTAAAAAATAAGGAATTAAAGGAACGCCATGAATACGTTGACTTTCCTGCTTTCAACGGTCATTGAGCTGTATACCATGGTGCTGTTATTACGCATCTGGATGCAGTGGGCTCATTGTGATTTTTACAACCCCTTCTCACAGTTTGTAGTGAAGGTAACGCAGCCGATTATCGGGCCACTGCGCCGCGTTATTCCGGCAATGGGTCCCATTGATAGCGCCTCGCTGCTGGTTGCGTACATTCTCAGTTTTATCAAAGCCATCGTGCTGTTTAAAGTGGTGACCTTCCTGCCAATCATCTGGATTGCTGGTTTACTGATTCTGCTGAAAACCATCGGCCTGCTGATTTTCTGGGTCCTGCTGGTGATGGCGATTATGAGCTGGGTAAGCCAGGGTCGTAGCCCAATTGAATACGTGCTGATTCAGCTGGCCGATCCGCTGCTGCGCCCGATTCGCCGCCTGCTACCGGCAATGGGTGGGATTGATTTCTCGCCGATGATCCTCGTTCTGCTGCTGTATGTCATCAATATGGGTGTCGCAGAAGTGCTGCAGGCAACCGGAAATATGCTGCTGCCGGGGCTGTGGATGGCGTTATGAGTGCCGTAACAGTTAATGATGACGGTCTGGTTTTACGGCTCTATATTCAGCCGAAAGCCAGCCGTGATTCTATTGTCGGTTTACATGGCGACGAAGTTAAAGTCGCCATTACCGCGCCGCCGGTTGACGGCCAGGCCAACAGTCATCTGGTGAAGTTTCTCGGTAAGCAATTCCGGGTTGCCAAAAGCCAGGTGGTGATTGAAAAAGGCGAACTTGGCCGCCACAAACAAATTAAAATCATTAATCCGCAACAAATCCCGCCAGAAATCGCGGCGTTAATTAATTAGGTATCCTATGCAAAAAGTTGTCCTCGCAACCGGCAATGCCGGTAAAGTGCGTGAGCTGGCGTCGCTGCTTAGCGACTTCGGTCTTGATATCGTGGCCCAAACAGACCTCGGCGTAGATTCCGCTGAAGAAACCGGCCTGACCTTTATCGAAAACGCGATTCTGAAAGCGCGCCATGCGGCAAAAGTGACCGGTTTACCGGCAATTGCCGACGACTCCGGTCTGGCGGTAGATGCGCTGGGTGGCGCGCCAGGGATTTACTCCGCGCGTTATTCCGGTGAAGACGCGACCGATCAAAAGAATCTGCAAAAACTGCTGGAAACACTGAAAGACGTACCGGACGACCAACGTCAGGCGCGTTTCCACTGCGTGCTGGTATATCTGCGTCACGCGGAAGATCCCACTCCGCTGGTGTGCCACGGCAGCTGGCCGGGCGTGATTACTCGTGAACCGGCGGGTACTGGCGGCTTTGGTTATGATCCAATCTTCTTCGTGCCTTCCGAAGGGAAAACCGCTGCCGAACTGACCCGCGAAGAAAAGAGCGCCATTTCTCACCGTGGTCGGGCGTTGAAACTGCTGCTGGACGCTTTACGTAATGGTTAAATTACCGCCGCTGAGTCTCTACATTCACATCCCGTGGTGCGTGCAGAAATGCCCGTACTGCGATTTCAACTCTCACGCGTTGAAAGGGGAAGTGCCGCATGACGATTATGTTCAGCATCTGCTTTGCGATCTGGACAACGATGTGGCTTACGCTCAGGGCCGTGAAGTGCAGACAATCTTTATTGGCGGCGGTACGCCGAGCCTGCTTTCCGGCCCGGCGATGCAAACGCTGCTGGACGGCGTACGTGCGCGTTTGCCGCTGGCAGCGGATGCAGAAATTACTATGGAAGCGAACCCTGGTACGGTTGAAGCCGATCGCTTTGTCGATTATCAGCGTGCTGGCGTGAACCGCATCTCTATTGGTGTGCAGAGTTTTAGCGAAGAAAAGCTGAAACGGCTCGGGCGCATTCATGGCCCGCAAGAAGCGAAACGTGCAGCAAAACTGGCAAGTGGACTGGGGCTGCGTAGCTTTAACCTCGATTTGATGCATGGGTTGCCGGATCAATCACTGGAAGAGGCGCTAGGCGATCTGCGCCAGGCCATTGAACTGAATCCGCCGCATCTTTCCTGGTATCAACTGACCATCGAACCCAATACGCTGTTTGGCTCGCGCCCTCCCGTACTGCCGGACGATGATGCGTTATGGGATATTTTCGAACAGGGGCATCAGTTGTTAACCGCGGCAGGTTATCAGCAATATGAAACTTCCGCTTACGCCAAGCCCGGTTATCAGTGCCAGCACAATCTCAACTACTGGCGATTTGGCGACTACATCGGTATTGGCTGCGGCGCGCACGGCAAAGTGACCTTCCCGGATGGGCGCATTCTGCGTACCACCAAAACGCGGCATCCGCGCGGTTTTATGCAGGGGCGGTATCTGGAAAGCCAGCGTGATGTCGAAGCTGCAGATAAGCCGTTTGAGTTCTTTATGAATCGCTTCCGTCTGCTGGAGGCCGCGCCGCGCGTGGAGTTTAGCCAGTATACTGGCCTTTCTGAAGAGGTTATTCGCTCTCAGTTAGACGAGGCTATCGCTCAGGGCTATCTCACAGAATGTGCGGATTACTGGCAGATAACGGAACATGGGAAGTTGTTTTTAAATTCGCTGCTGGAGCTTTTTCTGGTGGAGTAAATTTGTGTATCCGGATGCGGCGTGTGCGCAGCATCCGGCCACAACTCATGCGTTATCGCAAAAATTACTTAATCACCCCATTGCGCCGCAGTTGTTCGGTATCTTTTTTCCAGCGTTCATTAGCCTGGTTGATATCGTCAATTTTCATCAAAATCGCGACTTTTTTACTGTTTATTTCTGAAACTTTCATCGTTAACGGATATTGCCCTTTTTCGAGCGTTATCCAGTCATCCTGCAATTTACGGCTAAGTTTTTGTGATTGCAGAAAAGTCTGTCGCCGTTGTTCGTTGATATCAAAATCTCGCTTCTGCTGAATCGGCACTTCATAACACTCTTCACTCTGTTTATGACATGCCGCAATCGCCGGTTGATAAACCTCTTTGTCATATTTAACCGCGAACGCCTCGCTATCATTCTGTTTATTAAACTCATCACGCTGTTGGTGAATTTTTTTAAAGGCGTCTTCGCGAGTCATTTGCTTGCCATTTGCATCTTTTCCCCAATATGCATCTGCTGCTTTCTGCGCCGCCACCATTTGCTTATCAAGCGCTTTTACATCCTTTTCCAGCGCAGGAATCGAGTTCTTCTGGGTATTCAACGCTGATTCAAGCTGACTAAAGCGATAATTGAAATCTTCGCTATTCACAATCAGGTACTTATTATTCGTTTTAATATCGTCGACCGCCCGCCCACTATCGCTGGCTGCCGCCTGAAAAGAGTAAAAGTTCACCGTCCAGCCAGACGCGGGCGTTCCTTTACTGGTTAACATCGCCGAGAATTTTACTGGTTTATCTTTCGTCCAGGTCTGTTCGAGCAGTTCATAATCGGTCAACTGACCGACCCAGGTATAGAGATCGTCATTGGAAGAGACATCGCCTTCCGCTGACCAGGTGGCCTGATTACCCTTGGCATCAAGATTTTTTAAGGTGATGGCATCAAGTTTGAGAATGCCGTGATACTGCTTTTTGAATTGATCTTTTAAGACATTTTCAGTTGGCGGTTCGCCATCGGCCCAGACATTACCAGACATCAACATAAGCAGCGCCGTGCCTACAATCCATTGCTTTTTCACCGGAACACCCTCGCGCGGAATAATTTATTCAGGTGATTATCATTAGGGTAATGAAAATTGGCAATGGACGTGAGTCTGAAGTGAATAAGCCCCGGCACGATACCGGGGCGAAGTGATTAGTACTGATTGAAGATCTGCTGGATCTGCTGCGGATCTTTGGTTTGCGTCAGAGCCAGTTGCAGCAGAACGCGCGCTTTTTGCGGGTTCAACGTGCCAGAGGCGACGAAGCCGTATTTCGCATCATCCACTTCGGCATCCTGAGTGGTAGCGCCCGTCGGTACGCGGGAAGAACGCACTACCGCAGTGCCGTTTTTCGCGGCGGTCGCCAGAGTGTCAAATACGGATTTATACAGGTTGCCGTTACCCACACCAGCGCTCACGATGCCATCATAGCCCGCATCTACCAGGGCTTTAGCCGGAAGATCGGATGCGTTAGCGTAGTTATAAACAATACCGACTTTCGGCAGTTCATTCAGCTTAGAGACATCAAATGGCGTGTCGCTGGTGTGCTTACGTGCCGGGGTACGCTGATAGTCAATCTTACCGTTATGAATGTATCCCAGCGGACCGTAGTTAACAGACTTGAAGGTCGCTACGTCAGTGGTGTTGGTTTTGGTAACATCCCGCCCATCCAGCACAGTGTCGTTCATCACCACCAGCACGCCACGGTTGGCGGAGGCTTTATCTGCCGCAGTTACTACCGCGTTATACAGGTTGAATGGACCGTCTGCGCTCATGGACGTGGACGGGCGCATTGCGCCAACCATCACCACGGGCTTGTCGCATTTCACCGTCAGGTCGAGGAAGTAAGCAGTCTCTTCCATCGTGTCGGTACCGTGGGTAATAACGAAGCCGTCAGTCTTATCACAGTCGGTGTTAATTTTTTTCGCCAGTGTCAGCCAGACATCATCGTTCATATCCTGGGAGCCGATATTAACGACCTGCTCACCTTTAACGTTCGCAATGTCCTTCAGTTGCGGCACCGCATTGACCAGATTTTCTACGCCAACTTTACCCGCTGTGTAGTTAGATTTGGTTGCGGAGTCACCACCACCGGCAATCGTCCCGCCAGTCGCTAAAATGGTGATATTGGGTAATGCCAATGCTGCACCACTAAAACCCATAACCAGTGCGGCAAGTGCCGTCTTTTTGAAAAACTCCATTTCATTCCTCCAGTTACGTGAACGCTACGTATTATCCCTTAGCTTTGTATAGGAAATTTGACGTTAAACAATTTACTTTGTGAATAGATTTTGGAGATCTATAAAGTTAGAGGCAGGTAACAAAATGAAGAATTAAACGGCATAAAAAAGCATTATGCCGTCTTAAACTAGAGGATTATTTCAAATTCCCGACCAGGGCTTTACGGCTGTCTTCCAGAGTCACAACACGGCTACAAACATCTTTGCCAAATTGCTGGAAATCTTTTTCCTGCTTTTTCCACTCGGTCTGGATTGAGGATTGCAGTCCCCCCAGGCTTCCCAGCACATTCTGTAACGGGTTGCCGCCGCTTTTCAGCACCGCTTTCGCGCCCATTTCGTTAATGCTGTCCTGCAAAATTCCGCCCATCGCCTGATTCACTAACTGCTGAC
Source organism: Escherichia sp. E3659 (assembly GCF_005781135.1). NCBI lineage: Bacteria > Pseudomonadati > Pseudomonadota > Gammaproteobacteria > Enterobacterales > Enterobacteriaceae > Escherichia > Escherichia sp. E3659. The sequence continues at coordinate 13,150 of NZ_VATQ01000034.1, forward strand.
CTTCGGCGCGAACCTGATCAATGGCTTTATAGTGAAACGTCAGGCCATCGCTGCGCGTTTCGATAATGCGATTCATCTGCTCTTTAAGCTGCGCATCAAGTTTGGTCAGACGGCTGCGCATTTTGCTGCTTTCGCCCATCTCCTGAACAATAATTTTATCCAGCGCAATACGGGCTTTCTCGACGCGGCTTTTCGCGCCTTCATCAATCCACGGCAGCGTGCTGCGCAGTTCGGCCTGATAATCCTTCGCCTGCTCACGTTGGGCGGCGTTCAGTGAATATTGCTTGCCGTTGTACATCACATTGCCGTCTGGCGTGATCACCAGATTGCCGTTTTCGCCCTTCACCTGCACAGTTTGCGGGCTGACAATCACATCGTCACGCGGCGTGACGCTGCACTGGTAGTCGGCGTGAGCGGTCATTGCCGTCACTGAAAGTGCTGCCGCCAGCAGCATTTTGCGCATCATAGTCTTCCCTCAAGAACAAATCAGGCCAGCATTTGCTGGCCCCAGATTGATAACAAAGTACACGTTGTCCATGCCGGATGCGGCGTAAATGCTTTATCCGGCCTACTCGATCGTGCATCTTTGTAGGCCTGATAAGCGTAGCGCATCAGGCAGTTTTGCATTTGTCATCGCCCGTATGCTTTCTTAGTCCCACCAAACATCGAAAAGTTCGCTGGTGCGTACCTCATCCAGTTTGCGCTCTTCCAGCCACTTACGCACAATCGCCTGATGCTCTTCGGTGCATTTGCCGATTTCCTGCATGCAGATCAGACCTTCCCAGGCCAGATAACCGCTGCCGTCAAAGGCCAGTTTGTTCGGTTCGATAACCTCGTTAATAAAGTCATCAACGGTTTTATCAATCTGCTCTTCCGATGTACCTTCCGGGAATCGCCATGCCACCGAAAATCCTAATTCCTGGAATTCGTCGATGTGCATTTTTTTACGCAGACGACGGCTACGGTTCTTTGCCATTATTTCACCCTCTCGAACATTAAGTCCCATACTCCGTGACCAAGACGATGACCACGTTGTTCAAATTTCGTCACCGGACGTGATGCCGGACGCGGTACGTAATCATTGCTCTCTGACAGGTTTTTATAACCGTCAATGGAAGACATCACTTCGAGCATATGTTCCGCATAAGGTTCCCAGTCGGTCGCCATATGGAATACGCCCCCCAGCTGCAGTTTGCTTTTTACCAGTTCGGCAAACGGCACCTGAACGATACGGCGTTTATTATGGCGCGCTTTGTGCCACGGGTCAGGGAAAAAGAGCTGAACCATGCGCAATGAATTGTCAGGAATCATTTTATGCAGCACTTCAACCGCGTCATGACACATCACGCGCAGATTGCTTAAGCCCTCTTCATGCGCAGAAGCCAGGCACGCACCCACGCCCGGTGAATGCACTTCAATGCCGAGGAAGTCCTGCTCAGGGCGATCTTTAGCCATTGCCACCAGCGACGCGCCCATGCCAAAACCAATCTCAAGCGTCACCGGCGCTTCACGGCCAAAAAGCGCGGGGAAATCCAGCATATCTTCGCTGAACTCAACGCCCATCACCGGCCAGTAGTTTTCCAGCGCATGTTCCTGGCCTTTGGTCAGTCGCCCCTGGCGGCGCACAAAACTACGGATACGGCGCAGTGGGCGGCCGTTTTCATCAAATTCCGGTGAGATGACGTCGTTTTTCATAAAGATTTAGTCGCTTGTGAAAGTGTTCTGAAAACGGGCATTATCCAAAGTTAGTTGCCGGATGCAAGCATGATAAGGCCGTAGCTGCGGAAAGTTCCGGTTTACACCCCGCCGCGGCTGTGCTGCAATCTTGCCCCCAACAACAGTGAATTCGGTGACCATGCAAGCGTCGCAATTTTCAGCCCAGGTTCTGGACTGGTACGATAAATACGGGCGGAAAACCCTGCCCTGGCAAATTGACAAGACGCCCTACAAAGTATGGCTCTCAGAAGTGATGTTGCAACAAACTCAGGTTGCGACCGTTATCCCCTATTTTGAACGCTTTATGGCGCGCTTCCCGACGGTGACCGACCTCGCCAATGCGCCACTGGACGAAGTTCTCCACTTGTGGACCGGGCTTGGCTATTACGCCCGCGCGCGCAATCTGCATAAAGCGGCACAGCAAGTTGCCACCTTACACGGTGGTAAATTCCCGGAAACCTTTGAAGAAGTCGCGGCGTTACCGGGCGTCGGGCGTTCCACTGCGGGCGCGATTCTCTCACTTTCTCTGGGTAAGCACTTTCCGATTCTCGACGGTAACGTCAAACGCGTGCTGGCGCGCTGCTATGCTGTAAGCGGCTGGCCTGGGAAAAAAGAGGTCGAGAATAAACTATGGAGTTTGAGCGAGCAGGTGACGCCCGCAGTTGGCGTGGAGCGGTTTAATCAGGCGATGATGGATTTGGGCGCGATGATTTGCACGCGTTCGAAGCCGAAATGCTCGCTCTGTCCGCTACAAAACGGGTGTATTGCCGCCGCCAACAATAGCTGGTCGCTTTATCCGGGCAAAAAACCGAAACAGACGCTGCCGGAACGCACCGGCTACTTTCTGCTGTTACAGCACGAAGATGAAGTATTGCTGGCGCAGCGCCCGCCGAGCGGATTGTGGGGCGGTTTATACTGTTTCCCGCAGTTTGCCGACGAAGAAAGTTTGCGGCAATGGCTGGCGCAACGGCAGATTGCTGCCGATAACCTGACGCAACTGACCGCGTTTCGCCATACCTTCAGCCATTTCCATTTAGATATTGTGCCTATGTGGCTTCCCGTGTCGTCATTCACCGACTGCATGGATGAAGGCAATGCGCTCTGGTATAACTTAGCGCAACCGCCGTCAGTTGGCCTGGCGGCTCCCGTGGAGCGTTTGTTACAGCAGTTACGCACTGGCGCGCCGGTTTAGCGCGTGAGTCGATAAAGAGGATGATTTATGAGCAGAACGATTTTTTGTACTTTCCTGCAACGTGAAGCAGAAGGTCAGGATTTTCAGCTGTACCCCGGCGAACTGGGAAAACGCATCTATAACGAGATCTCCAAAGAAGCCTGGGCGCAGTGGCAGCACAAACAAACCATGCTGATTAATGAAAAGAAACTCAACATGATGAATGCCGAGCACCGCAAGCTGCTGGAGCAGGAGATGGTCAACTTCCTGTTCGAGGGTAAAGAGGTGCATATCGAGGGCTATACGCCGGAAGATAAAAAATAAAAACAGTGCCGGAGCACGCCTCCGGCAACTTGCATAAAAACAAACACAACACGCACCCGGAATGATGAAAAAATATCTCGCGCTGGCTTTGATTGCGCCGTTGCTCATCTCCTGTTCGACGACCAAAAAAGGCGATACCTATAATGAAGCCTGGGTCAAAGATACCAACGGTTTTGATATTCTGATGGGGCAATTTGCCCACAATATTGAGAACATTTGGGGATTCAAAGAGGTGGTGATCGCCGGTCCTAAGGACTACGTGAAATACACCGATCAATATCAGACCCGCAGCCACATCAACTTCGATGACGGTACGATTACTATCGAAACCATCGCCGGGACAGAACCTGCCGCGCATTTGCGCCGGGCAATTATCAAAACGTTGCTGATGGGTGACGATCCGAGTTCGGTCGATCTCTATTCCGACGTTGATGATATTACGATTTCGAAAGAACCTTTCCTTTACGGTCAGGTGGTGGATAACACCGGGCAGCCGATTCGCTGGGAAGGCCGTGCGAGTAACTTCGCGGATTATCTGCTGAAAAACCGCCTCAAAAGCCGCAGCAACGGGCTGCGAATCATCTACAGCGTGACCATTAATATGGTGCCGAACCACCTTGATAAACGTGCGCACAAATATCTCGGCATGGTCCGCCAGGCGTCACGGAAATATGGCGTTGATGAGTCGCTGATTCTCGCAATTATGCAGACCGAATCTTCCTTTAACCCGTATGCGGTCAGCCGTTCCGACGCGCTGGGATTAATGCAGGTGGTACAACATACTGCCGGGAAAGATGTGTTCCGTTCGCAGGGGAAATCCGGCACGCCAAGCCGCAGTTTCTTGTTTGATCCTGCCAGCAATATTGATACCGGCACCGCGTATCTGGCGATACTGAACAATGTTTATCTCGGCGGAATTGATAACCCAACGTCGCGGCGTTATGCCGTCATCACCGCCTATAACGGTGGTGCAGGCAGCGTGTTACGCGTTTTCTCTAACGATAAGATTCAGGCGGCTAATATAATTAATACCATGACACCGGGCGATGTTTATCAGACGCTGACGACTCGCCATCCTTCTGCGGAATCTCGTCGCTATCTTTATAAAGTGAACACGGCGCAAAAATCTTACCGTCGCCGATAATTTTACCCTTATCCCTAACAATACCCCGAGGAAAGTGTTACACGCATCACAATTCCGCCTTGCAAATTGAGATTATTTGCAATTATTTGCTACGGATAACAAAAAAACAGTCAGTGAAGTTGATAGAATCGCATCATCTTGCACGGTCAAATGTGCTTTTTCAAACACTCATCCGCATCACGATGTGAGGAAATTAACATGAATCTTAAGCTGCAGCTGAAAATCCTCTCTTTTCTGCAGTTCTGTCTGTGGGGAAGTTGGCTGACGACCCTCGGCTCATATATGTTCGTTACCCTGAAGTTCGACGGTGCTTCCATTGGCGCTGTTTATAGCTCACTGGGTATCGCTGCGGTCTTTATGCCTGCTTTGCTGGGGATTGTGGCCGACAAATGGTTAAGTGCGAAATGGGTGTATGCTATTTGTCACACCATCGGCGCAATCACCCTCTTCATGGCGGCACAAGTTACCACTCCGGAGGCGATGTTCCTCGTGATATTGATTAACTCGTTTGCTTATATGCCAACGCTTGGGTTAATCAACACCATCTCCTACTATCGCCTGCAAAATGCCGGAATGGATATCGTGACTGATTTCCCGCCAATCCGTATCTGGGGCACCATCGGCTTTATCATGGCGATGTGGGTAGTGAGCCTGTCTGGCTTTGAATTGAGCCACATGCAGCTATATATTGGCGCAGCACTCTCCGCCGTTCTGGTGCTGTTCACCTTTACGCTGCCGTATATTCCGGTTGCTAAACAGCAAGCTAATCAGAGCTGGACGACGCTGCTCGGCCTCGATGCATTCGCGCTGTTTAAAAACAAGCGTATGGCGATTTTCTTCATCTTCTCGATGCTGCTGGGCGCGGAACTGCAGATTACCAACATGTTCGGTAATACCTTCCTGCACAGCTTCGACAAAGATCCGATGTTTGCCAGCAGCTTTATTGTGCAGCATGCGTCAATCATCATGTCGATTTCGCAGATCTCTGAAACCCTGTTCATTCTGACCATCCCGTTCTTCTTAAGCCGCTACGGCATTAAGAACGTAATGATGATCAGTATCGTGGCATGGATCCTGCGTTTTGCGCTGTTTGCTTACGGCGACCCGACTCCGTTCGGTACCGTACTGCTGGTTCTGTCGATGATTGTTTACGGCTGTGCGTTCGACTTCTTCAACATCTCTGGTTCGGTGTTTGTCGAAAAAGAAGTTAGCCCGGCGATTCGCGCCAGTGCGCAAGGGATGTTCCTGATGATGACCAACGGCTTCGGCTGTATCCTCGGTGGCATCGTGAGCGGTAAAGTGGTTGAGATGTACACCCAAAACGGCATTACCGACTGGCAGACCGTATGGCTGATTTTCGCAGGTTACTCCGTGATTCTGGCCTTCGCATTCATGGCGATGTTTAAATACAAACACGTTCGCGTCCCTGCCGGTACACAAACTGTTAACCACTAATTACGCAAAGAAAAACGGGGCGCCAGAAGGTGCCCCGTTTTTTATTCTTACTTCAACACATAACCGTATAACCGTTTCATTCCATCCGCATCGGTTTCGCTATAGACACCTTGTAGCTCCGGCGAAAATCCCGGCAGCAAATTCACGCCCTCTTCCAGCGCAAGGAAATAACGCTGGACCGCTCCGCCCCACATTTCTCCTGGCACCACGCAAAGCACGCCAGGTGGATACGGCAGCGCGCCTTCCGCCGCAATTCGCCCTTCGGCATCACGAATGCGCACCAACTCCACTTCACCACGAATATAAGCGCTATGCGCGTCCTGGGGATTCATCACCACTGGCGGGAAGCTTTGCTGGCGGAACATCGCTTTTTGCAGGTCTTTGACGTCAAAACTGACATACAGATCATGCATCTCCTGACACAACTGGCGCAGGGTATAGTCGCGATAGCGCACCGGGTATTTGTTATAAACGCTCGGCAACACTTCAGACAGCGGCGAGTCATCTTCAATATGCTGTTCAAATTGCGCCAGCATCGCCACCAGTTGTGCCAGCTTCTCGTGGCTTTCCGCCGGAGTTAATAAGAACAGAATGGAGTTGAGATCGCACTTCTCCGGCACAATGCCGTTCTCACGCAGATAGTGCGCCAGAATCGTCGCTGGAACGCCAAAATCACTATATTCGCCTGTTTCGGCATCGATACCCGGCGTGGTGAGTAGCAGCTTGCACGGATCAACAAAATACTGATCCGCGGCATATCCTTCAAAGCCGTGCCACTTCGCCCCCGGCTCGAAACTGAAAAAACGGCGGTCGCTGGCTAACACTGATGTCGGATAATCCTGCCACAATTTGCCATCAACAACGGGCGGGATAAACGGGCGGAACAGCTTACAGCGCGCAAGAATCGCTTTCCGCGCTTCAATCCCTATCTCAACGCACTCAGCCCACAGCCGACGCCCACTCTCCCCTTCATGAATTTTGGCGTTAACGTCCAGCGCGGCAAACAGCGGGTAAAACGGGCTGGTAGAGGCGTGCAGCATAAAAGCATTGTTCAACCGTTTATGCGGGCAAAAACGCGCCTGCCCGCGAATATGGTTATCTTTTTTATGGATCTGCGACGTCTGTGAGAATCCCGCCTGCTGTTTGTGCACCGACTGGGTCACAAAGATCCCCGGATCGTTTTCGTTAAGTTCTAACAGCAGCGGCGAGCTATCTGCCATCATCGGGATAAACTGTTCGTAACCGACCCATGCAGAATCAAACAGAATGTAATCACACAGATGCCCAATGGTATCGATCACCTGGCGGGCGTTGTAGATAGTGCCGTCATAGGTTCCCAGCTGAATAATCGCCAGGCGGAACGGGCGCGGCAATTCGGCTTTTTCTGGCGCAACGTCGCGAATTTGCTGGCGCAGATACTCTTCATTAAAACAGTGCGCATCAATCCCGCCAATGAAACCGAATGGGTTGCGTGAGGCTTCCAGATACACCGGCGTCGCCCCCGCCTGAATCAGCGCACCGTGATGATTCGACTTATGGTTGTTACGGTCGAAAAGCACCAGATCACCACGCGTTAACAGCGCATTCGTCACCACTTTATTCGCTGCCGATGTGCCGTTCAGCACAAAATAGGTTTTATCGGCATGAAAAACTTTGGCGGCGAATTTCTGCGCATCCTTTGCGGAACCTTCATGAATAAGCAGATCGCCCAATTTTACGTCAGCGTTACACATATCGGCGCGAAAGACGTTCTCACCAAAGAAATCGTAAAAATGGCGTCCGGCAGGATGCTTTTTAAAGAACGCACCATGTTGATGCCCAGGACAAGCAAAGGTGCTATTGCCCATCTCAACGTACTGGGTCAGCGTGTCATAAAATGGCGGCAGCAAATTCTCTTCATACTGACAGGCTGCGGATTCCAGCTCCAGCCACTGCTGCTCATTGCCGTTGATGATAGCCGTAACGCCCGCGGGTAATTCAACCGCATCTTCAGAATACAAAAACACCGGCAGATGAAAACCGGTGCGCTTAAGTAACGCAAGGATGCCGCTACGACTATCCGCAGCGGTAATGACGACTGCCGCGACGTCCGTAAAATCAGTATCTTCCAGCGCCACCACGCGGCGATGGGTAGAAAGTCGGGAAACCAGTTCACCACTGGCGGCAATACTCATTGATTTCATAAGCGCAAAACCCGTTTCGGGGAAGTAAAAATACCGGGCAAGGTGGACCCCCCTGCCCCATGAGATGTGGGTCAAACTGGTCACCAGCTCCGACCGCCAGACATCAGTAAAAGCAGAAACGCTCTGATTTTACTGTTGCCCTGCAGTGAGCATACGTTAACGTCACCGCATAAAAAGCAGCGTCACAGAACAGGAGACATTTCGCGCGAAACGGCGATAAGCGAAAGAATGTAAGGAGGCGGCGTGCATCAGGCAAGCTCCGTACAGGAAGGAGAAAATTCGCGCAATCATGGCACTTTTCGCTAACGCGTGCAAGCCAGGACTTTGCGACCAGACAAGCAATCGACAGGGCAAAAAGTTCATAATAAAAACATCAAACAACACAATTAACAGGAACTCTTGTGGTCATCGGCCCTTTTATCAACGCAAGTGCAGTATTACTGGGTGGCGTCCTCGGTGCACTGCTTAGCCAACGCTTACCGGAACACATCCGCGTCTCTATGACGTCCATTTTTGGACTGGCATCGCTGGGAATTGGTATTTTACTGGTCGTGAAATGTGCCAACCTTCCGGCGATGGTTTTAGCTACGCTACTCGGGGCATTAATCGGCGAAATTTGTCTGCTGGAAAAAGGCGTCAATACTGCGGTCGCTAAAGCGCAGAATCTGTTTCGTCACTCGAGCAAGAAATCTGCGCATGAATCTTTTATTCAGAATTTTGTCGCGATTATTGTCCTGTTTTGTGCCAGCGGCACCGGGATCTTCGGCGCGATGAATGAAGGGATGACAGGCGATCCAAGTATTTTAATCGCCAAGGCATTTCTTGATTTCTTTACAGCGATGATCTTCGCCTGTTCACTTGGCATTGCGGTATCGGTGATTAGTATTCCATTGCTCATCATCCAGTTAACGCTGGCGTGGGCTGCTGCGCTGATATTACCGCTAACCACACCGTCGATGATGGCGGACTTCAGCGCCGTAGGTGGTTTATTGCTGCTGGCAACCGGCTTACGCATCTGCGGCATAAAAATGTTCCCGGTGGTCAATATGCTTCCTGCCCTCCTTCTGGCAATGCCTCTTTCCGCCGCCTGGAGCGCCTGGTTTGCCTGACATTACGAGCGATAACGGCAAACTGATGATAGATTGTGCAGTCTGCCGTAAATTGAAGAAATTTGATTGACGAGACGAGGCGAATCAGGTTTAATGCGCCCCGTTGCCCGGATAGCTCAGTCGGTAGAGCAGGGGATTGAAAATCCCCGTGTCCTTGGTTCGATTCCGAGTCCGGGCACCACTATTCAAAGCCGGTTGGTCAGTTTTGCAAGATGCAGTTCTGACGGACACGAAGGCGAGCCAGTAAAAACACGATGTAACGCTGTTACTTGTGGTTGAGAAAAGGCTCTTGAGAAACAGACTTGTTCCTGCAAGTCTGTTTTTTCGTGCGTAATCTTTACAGATCTTCGTTGTTAATGTCAAATTGTGTCAGCGCCATATTCATCAGGCTGCTACATCAATTCCGTTTCCAGTATATCCCGCAAGCTATCAACACTTTCGTCAATGTATTCAAGCGTTGATGTAATGCTGACGTGACCCAGCAATTTCTTTACCACGTACAAATTACGCTCCGGGGATTTCATCATGTGCGTTGCCACCGTATGACGGAACCGATGCGGGGATATCGTGAATTTGCATTCCCGGGACAAACGCTTAAAGAATGCGCGTAGAGGATATTCGTTCATCATATCAGGGTATTTTTTCTTTCTGACCAGGTCAAACCATCCCACGTTAAATAGCTGGTCATCGAGTTCCATGCCTACTTCGCCTGCCCTAAGAACCAGTAGCTCCAGCGACGGATACAGCGCCGAAACAATCGGAACGCGATGTTCACGGTGATTTTTTGCCCCCTCAACGTTCAGGTCAATCCATCGTTCCTCAAGATTGACGTCACCCAACCGGATATGCAGAAGCTGGTTCTGCCGTATTGCGGTATAGCGAAAAACATTCATTACCGTCAGCCAGAACCACACCGGGCGGAGTGCATTTCTGCGACCATTGAAAATGCTGCTGTTCCCTTTCATTCCCTCAGTTTCCAGATGCCGCTCCATCAGACGGTACATCGCATCCATTTGCATCTGAGTCAGGGTCTTCTTCTTTTTCGTTCCGGGACGCACAACCGCACCATTAAATGGATTTTCGGCCTGCGGTAATAATCCCTGCTTAATTCCAAAATTGAACAGCGCCCTCATGTGTGCAACTTTGTTATTCCACGTCCGGGTGGCACAATTCTGGTCATTCAGTACCCGATGCCGCCATTTCAGCACCGTAAGATGATCGATATTTGCAGGGTTATGCGGTGTAAAGCCTTCAAACGAGCGAACCACTTTCTGGTAACTCCACTCAGTCGCCGGACGTAATGATTTGCTGTAAAAATAGTGTTCAGTTAACGTCCCAAACGTACAAGTATTCATAAGAATATCCTTATATAACAATCAATAACGGGTTATCCCCAGGATTGTTATCGCTGCCGTAAACTTTACTGGCAAGCACCAGATAGCCGCTCAGCTTCTGAAAACGCCCTTCCCTTTGCTCGTTCTGATACAGGTGACAAGTGTACATCGCGCCATTGCCCTGCCGGTGATGGCCGAGTCGTTCAAAGGCTTTCTGAAGCCGGGCCTTATCCTTCACCGGCGCATTCGTCTCTGTCATATACTGGTGAAAAATACCTGGCGCACGAAGAAACACGTAACCGGCGACCAGATGAATCCGCCCGTCGGATTTGTTCGGAATCAGACGTCCAGAACGGCATCCCGTAACCAGCCATTTCCAGAAGGCCTCTCCAGGATCGTCCAGCTCAACGGACTGCGCGATTTCACAGGTTTCCTTGGTATCAGCACTGACAAATCCCATCATCGCCAGCAACGTATCAGTATCATCCGGTTCCTCTTGCCCATCCGGTAATAACAGTTCTGTATCCGGCCCGGGAGAGGGGGCCGCAGCCAGAAGGATTTCGTCTTCGGAACACGACGCAACCAGTTCCGGCAGATCACCAGCTAATCCAGACTGCAACGTGTCACCCTGCAATGATTCTGTCGGAACAGGGACCATTGCCGCCGGTGTAACCAATGTCTTACTTTCCTGTTCTCCGGCAGTGAGGCTAATAGCCTCAGACACAATGGCATCGATCACGCCCGACTGCGCCCGAAAACCGGTCAGGTACGTTGATAGAGTTTTGATGGCTTCCGGCCAACTACTCAACCAGTTAATCGCTTCTGGAGGGATAATCTTCCACGCAAGCATGGCGCCAAAGCTCTGCAACCTTTCCGGAGACTGCTCCGACGCAAAACGAAAGCGATAAGGTTCTGGAGGTGCGTCCAGTAACGGAAACCAGCGTTTGCCACTCTCCAGCTCGACGTGGAGATGACAAAGGTATTTAAGTGTAGGTAGCATTGCTGCATAAACCACCACTGCATTCCAGGCCGCGTTTTGCGCAGCCTGTTCTTCAGGCGAAGCGCCAACCGGCAACATGTAACTTTTCGACAATCGTGTTGCATACGATACTGTTTCCAGCATGTAGTCAACCATTCCCCCAAGACGGGCAAATGGACCACTCTCCGTTAGCGGAAATTCCTGCATGAGCGCAACACAATGCTTCAGCGGGGCAAGGTAATACTGGCGATACATGTCCTTTGGCACAGAGGAATAATCCCAGAGTGATTGCAACCATTTTTGACGGCAGGTCGTCTCCAGCAGCTCGTTAACGGTCACAGGCCGGAAGTAACCTGGAGGTAAAGAGGGTTTTATTGCCTCAACAGTTGATAGAGCATTTGAACGAGCACTCCCCGGGCGAGAAAAAAAATTCAGATTTAGCATAAATGGAAACCAAGATAGAAAAAATATCGCAATATTGAATATCTATAGGAAACATGCAATAAATAATCATTTATCAAACCATATAATTTCAGTATAAAATCCATACATACCAAAAGAAAAAATAATGTGCATCACGCCACTCCCAGTGACACATTACCTAACAGCCTACTGAATAATTATTCAGTAGCACTTACATACATCTATACCTAACAATAAGAAAAATAATTTTCTCTCATCCAGAAAAGTTATATCTAAACTTAAAATAAATACCAATAAAATCAACTTTGCCAACCTAAACATCCGCGCGGAATAGTAGATCACTATAGGAAACTTAGTCCGTATTGAGCGATCTGATCAATCGCCAAAAAGAAACATATCACTAGTCAGACTGAGCAATGCCGATCATGGCCCCATTCCTCGCAGCGAACGACGACTGATGCAGAAAACTGCGGTTCATGGAGACAAATCAGACTATGTCGACATGAGGACTAGCATTATTAATGGTATTTAGATATTAAATTAGAAATCGCCTGCTCCAGCGTAATTTTTGACAGATTAATGACCTGATAACTGACATCAACATCCAGAATCATATCCATCGCTTTTATGGTATGAACAATACTGCTTTTTATCTGGCGGTGTTGTATCTGTAATGCTGTTGTTGATGAGAATGGCATTAACATAACAAAGATATTTTCCCTTATGCGAATAATAGTATCCATCTGGCTTGCATTGCTGATCAAAACATTTGCTATATTTTTTACAGCATTATCCCCTGCTGCAACCCCTTTATTTACATAAAGCGTATCTAGATTACATATTTTACAACTAATCATTGTAATATTCGTGTTTCTTTTTTCATAAACTGAAAAACTGCGCGGCATATTTTTTGAAAAAAGTGAGTATTGAAAAAAACCAGTTAGATAATCCCGGCGTGAACATTCAATAACGTTGTGCAGCGCCAGCTGAGTGCGGATACATATAATTACCAGCGTTACTAACTTGCAGAGATTTTCAACACCCCTGCCTATATACCAGGTGATGATGCCAGCATCCTCTGTCGCGATAAGAAGAAAATTACATGTAATGTTTGAAATTATAAAAAAATTAATTATTTCACTATATTTTTCATCAGAATGATTTTTGGGAATATATATATATAACAAAGATAACCAAAGCGCGGACAAGAAAAATAATGAGCGCGAAGATAAAAGAATATCCCTGTACTCATTAACGTTATCACTATGAGATGCCAGAATACATATAATCAAAGTAAAAGCTGCCACCATCACAAACAATGAAAGGTTGTTTTTCTTGTTTATTTTTGGCGTGTAATTCAAACCTGCAACATAAATCAAAACAATAAACGAAAAATGTCTCAAAAAGTATACGAACGATATATTGCAAGCATTCTTTATTATTATTGCTTCATTCTCCTTTATTTGTATAGACGAAAGCACACTAATAATATTAGAGGATAAAAACAAGGCATCAATTCCAAAAGCAACAGAAAGAATGAGGATAACGGTCATCCCTTCCTCTAATTTGTATGCGAAACACAAAATAAAACAGAGAATAACATCAAGGGTAATTTCTGGTATTGCAAATAACAACCATTTAATCATTGACACGGAGAAGTAATGTCCTGTGTAACTATATTCAAGCACGTATTCACAAATTATTATCATGCTTACAACAATAAAAATCACGGGTATTATTTTATGATTTTTTAATTTTACCAGAGTCATTAGTATATTTTTCAAAGTCACTTTGCCATGCGTGTATTTTTTATACACAGACTGAACCTGCCGTTATCATAGTAGATAAAAACAAATAGCTTTATAGTTTTAAGTGGTATAAATAATCTGTATAGCAGATTTTTAGGAAGGGTTGAGAATATGGGTAAGACACCTCAGAAAAACGACACACAAACCGATTGAATAGCAACCGCCTGATGTTGTTTATGATATTTGAAATCATATTCACGCTATAAGTAACAGGTTGTACCAGACCAGACATGAGATGTCACACAGAACAACAAATCTGGTAACCGATATCAATAAATTATATTAATAAATGATTTGCCTTGTTTTTTTCGCTAGCGGAAAATACCTCTGATATGCGATAAACAGTTAACCTCGCATCATGTAATAAATAAAAAGAGGTATTATTATAATAAATAAAATATTACTCGGAATGGATGTTCTGCGCGCAGCGACAGCTCGTATTGAATGGGTTTTCTCAACATTCCCATCGGTGTGCCTGTCTTTTTCAGGTGGAAAGGATTCCACGGTGCTTTTCCATCTTGTGGCAGAGGTGGCCCGCAGGAGAAAACGTTATTTCTCTGTTCTGTTCATTGACTGGGAGGCCCAGTATCGGTGCACCATTGAACATATTCAGAAGATGCGGGAAATGTACCATGATGTGACGGAAACCTTTTACTGGGTGGCACTTCCCCTGACCACGGTAAACGGCGTCTCGCAGTTTCAGCCGGAGTGGATATGCTGGGAGCCAGGAGTGACCTGGGTTCGCCAGCCACCGGAAGAGGCCATTACAGACATGACGTATTTTCCCTTTTACCGGTATGCCATGACG
>NZ_VATQ01000035.1:0-4338 GCF_005781135.1 Escherichia sp. E3659
CATCGATAAGTAAGCTTGATACAGATTAAATTAACCGGCGACAAGCGGGTTAATAAACAGAATTTGCCTGGCGGCCGTAGCGCGGTGGTCCCACCTGACCCCATGCCGAACTCAGAAGTGAAACGCCGTAGCGCCGATGGTAGTGTGGGGTCTCCCCATGCGAGAGTAGGGAACTGCCAGGCATCAAATAAAGCAGAAGGCCATCCGTCAGGATGGCCTTTTTGCGTTTCTACAAACTCTTCCTGTCGTCATATCTACAAGCCATCCCCCCGCAGATACGGTAAACTAGCCTCGTTTTTGCATCAGGAAAGCAGCTATGAACCACTCCTTAAAACCCTGGAACACATTTGGCATTGATCATAATGCTCAGCACATTGTATGTGCCGAAGACGAACAACAATTACTCAATGCCTGGCAGCATGCAACCGCAGAAGGACAACCCGTCCTTATTCTGGGTGAAGGAAGTAATGTACTTTTTCTGGAAGACTATCGCGGTACGGTGATCATCAACCGGATCAAAGGTATCGAAATTCATGATGAACCTGATGCGTGGTATTTACATGTAGGAGCCGGAGAAAACTGGCATCGCCTGGTAAAATACACTTTGCAGGAAGGTATGCCTGGTCTGGAAAATCTGGCATTAATTCCTGGTTGTGTTGGTTCATCACCTATCCAGAATATTGGGGCTTATGGCGTAGAATTACAGCGAGTTTGCGCATATGTTGACTGTGTTGAACTGGCGACAGGCAAGCAAGAGCGTTTAACAGCTAAAGAGTGCCGTTTTGGCTATCGCGACAGTATTTTTAAACATGAATACCAGGACCGCTTCGCCATTGTAGCCGTAGGTCTGCGTCTGCCAAAAGAGTGGCAACCTGTACTAACGTATGGTGACTTAACTCGTCTGGATCCTACAACAGTAACGCCACAGCAAGTATTTGATGCGGTGTGTCATATGCGCACCACCAAACTCCCTGACCCAAAAGTGAATGGCAATGCCGGTAGTTTCTTCAAAAACCCTGTTGTATCTGCCGAAACGGCTAAAGCATTACTGGCACAATTTCCAACAGCACCAAATTACCCTCAGGCGGATGGTTCAGTAAAACTGGCAGCAGGTTGGCTTATCGATCAGTGCCAGCTAAAAGGGATGCAAATGGGTGGGGCTGCGGTGCACCGTCAACAGGCGTTAGTTCTCATTAATGAAGACAATGCAAAAAGCGAAGATGTCGTGCAACTGGCACATCATGTAAGACAGAAAGTGGGTGAAAAATTTAATGTCTGGCTTGAGCCAGAAGTTCGCTTTATTGGTGCATCAGGTGAAGTTAGCGCAGTGGAGACGATTTCATGAAGGATAATACCGTTCCACTGAAATTAATCGCGCTGTTAGCGAATGGTGAATTTCACTCTGGCGAGCAGCTGGGTGACATGTTAGGAATGAGCCGGGCGGCTATTAATAAACACATTCAGACACTGCGTGACTGGGGCGTGGATGTCTTTACCGTTCCGGGTAAAGGATACAGCCTGCCTGAGCCCATCCAGTTACTTAATGCTGAACAGATATTGAGTCTGCTGGATGGCGGTAGTGTAGCCGTGCTGCCAGTGATTGACTCCACGAATCAGTATCTCCTTGACCGTATCGGAGAGCTTAAATCGGGCGATGCCTGCGTTGCAGAATACCAGCAGGCTGGCCGTGGTCGCCGTGGTCGGAAATGGTTTTCGCCTTTTGGCGCAAACTTATATTTGTCGATGTTCTGGCGTCTGGAACAAGGCCCGGCGGCGGCGATTGGTTTAAGTCTGGTTATCGGTATCGTGATGGCGGAAGTATTACGCAAGCTGGGTGCAGATAAAGTTCGTGTTAAATGGCCTAATGACCTCTATCTGCAGGATCGCAAGCTGGCAGGCATTCTTGTGGAGCTGACTGGCAAAACCGGCGATGCGGCGCAAATAGTCATTGGCGCCGGGATCAACATGGCAATGCGTCGTGTTGAAGAGAGTGTCGTTAATCAGGGGTGGATCACGCTGCAGGAAGCGGGGATCAATCTCGATCGTAATACGTTGGCGGCCATGCTAATACGTGAATTACGCGCGGCGCTGGAACTCTTCGAGCAAGAAGGATTGGCACCTTATCTTTCTCGCTGGGAAAAGCTGGATAATTTTATTAATCGCCCAGTGAAACTTATCATTGGTGATAAAGAAATATTTGGCATTTCACGCGGAATAGACAAACAGGGCGCTTTATTGCTTGAGCAGGATGGAATAATAAAACCCTGGATGGGCGGTGAAATATCCCTGCGTAGTGCAGAAAAATAAGAAAGGGGAGCATTAGCTCCCCTGAAAATTATTTGCGTAGTCTGACCTCTTCTACCGCATGATTAGCACTCTTTGTCAGGATTAAACTGGCGCGCTCACGAGTAGGTAAAATATTTTGCTTTAAGTTCAGCCAGTTGATCTCTTTCCACAACGTCATGGCAGTCTTAATCGCTTCTTCTTTAGTTAATTTCGCGTAGTTATGAAAATAGGAATCCGGGTCTGTAAAAGCCCCTTCGCGGAATTTCAGAAAACGGTTGATATACCATGTCTGAAGTAAGTCTTCCGGAGCATCAACATATATCGAAAAATCGACAAAATCAGAAACAAATACATGATGTGGATCGTGTGGATAATCCATCCCGCTCTGTAAGACATTTAACCCTTCAAGAATTAAAATATCAGGCTGAACAACAGTTTTATCTCCATCCGGGATCACATCATAAATAAGATGCGAGTAAACAGGTGCTGTAACGTTTGGCACGCCGGACTTGAGATCGGAAACAAACTTCACCAGACGATGCATATCATACGATTCCGGGAAGCCTTTCTTCTTCATCAGGCCACGTTCTTTAAGCACTTTGTTGGGATGAAGAAAACCATCGGTGGTGATCAGTTCAACACGACGGTGTTCCGGCCAACGGCTTAATAGTGCCTGTAACACACGAGCAGTCGTACTTTTCCCTACCGCGACGCTACCAGCAATACTAATAATGTAAGGAATGCGTTGTCCGTTAGTGCCAAGAAACTGTTCCAGAACAGCCTGACGGCGCAGGTTCGAGCTTATATAGAAGTTCAGCAAACGCGATAAAGGCAAATAAATCTCGGCAACTTCTTCTAACGAGAGATCTTCATTTATACCTTTGAGACGGGCGATCTCATCTTCCGATAACGTCATAGGTACGGAATCACGCAGAGCTGCCCACTGGTTGCGGTCAAACTGTAGGTAAGGCGTCATTAACGTTTGCTCTTTTATACTCATAAGCATGTTTCTGGCGGTCATAGCTCTATCGGCAAAGCGATATTTGCCATGGCGCGTCACAGTTCTGTTGAATGGGTTAATGGGCAGGAGGGTAACACCAGATGGGGAGGAATAATAAGAAAAAATCTCTTCCAGGAAGCTATCGTTGAAAAGCAATGTGACAGATATTCCATCTGATAAAAAGAATTGTGTTTTAGCTGGCGCGCATTGTTAATGCAGAGTGATGCTGAAAAAGTATGCTAATCTGCTCGCAATTCGGCTGTTTATTCATCGTGTCGCGCAAAATGTGACCAATAAAACAAATTATGCAATTTTTTAGTTGCATGAACTCGCATGTCTCCATAGAATGCGCGCTACTTGATGCCGACTTAGCTCAGTAGGTAGAGCAACTGACTTGTAATCAGTAGGTCACCAGTTCGATTCCGGTAGTCGGCACCATCAAGTCCGGTGGGGTTCCCGAGCGGCCAAAGGGAGCAGACTGTAAATCTGCCGTCACAGACTTCGAAGGTTCGAATCCTTCCCCCACCACCAATTTCGGCCACGCGATGGCGTAGCCCGAGACGATAAGTTCGCTTACCGGCTCGAATAAAGAGAGCTTCTCTCGATATTCAGTGCAGAATGAAAATCAGGTAGCCGAGTTCCAGGATGCGGGCATCGTATAATGGCTATTACCTCAGCCTTCCAAGCTGATGATGCGGGTTCGATTCCCGCTGCCCGCTCCAAGATGTGCTGATATAGCTCAGTTGGTAGAGCGCACCCTTGGTAAGGGTGAGGTCGGCAGTTCGAATCTGCCTATCAGCACCACTTCTTTTCTCCTCCCTGTTTTTTCCTTCTGTTTATTGCATTCAACAAGTCGGGCATGTTGCCTGGTTGATGTGGTGATATCACCGATTTATCCGTGTCTTAGAGGGACAATCGATGTCTAAAGAAAAGTTTGAACGTACAAAACCGCACGTTAACGTCGGTACTATCGGCCACGTTGACCATGGTAAAACAACGCTGACCGCTGCAATCACTACCGTACTGGCTAAAACCTACGGCGGTGCTGCTCG
>NZ_VATQ01000036.1:0-33194 GCF_005781135.1 Escherichia sp. E3659
CAGGCCATAACAGTATCTACGAAGCCGAAACGTATGTAGGCCTGATAAGACGCATCTGCGTCGCATCAGGCAGTTGTTGCCGGATGCGGCGTAAACGCCTTATCCGGCCTACGAAACCGAAACGTATGTAGGCCTGATAAGACGCACCTGCGTCGCATCAGGCAGTTGTTGTCGGATGCAGCGTGAACGCCTTATCCGACCTACGAAACCGAAACGTATGTAGGCCTGATAAGACGCGCCAGCGTCGCATCCGGCAGTTGTTGCCGGATGCGGCGTGAACGCCTTATCTGTCCTGGAATGAGGAAGAACCCCATGGATGTCATTAAAAAGAAACATTGGTGGCAAAGCGACGCGCTGAAATGGTCAGTGTTAGGTCTGCTCGGCCTGCTGGTGGGTTACCTTGTTGTTTTAATGTACGCACAAGGGGAATACCTGTTCGCCATTACCACGCTGATTTTGAGCTCAGCGGGGCTCTATATTTTCGCCAATCGTAAAGCCTACGCCTGGCGCTATGTCTACCCGGGAATGGCCGGGATGGGGCTATTCGTCCTCTTCCCTCTGGTCTGCACCATCGCCATCGCCTTCACCAACTACAGCAGCACCAACCAGCTTACCTTTGAACGCGCTCAGGAAGTTCTGTTGGACCGCGCCTGGCAGGCAGGGAAAACCTATAACTTTGGTCTTTATCCCGCGGGTGATGAGTGGCAACTGGCGCTCACCGACGGCGAAACCGGCAAAAATTATCTCTCAGACGCTTTCAAATTTGGCGGCGAGCAAAAACTGCAACTGAAAGAAACGGCCACGCAGCCTGAAGGCGAGCGCGCGAATCTGCGCGTGATTACCCAGAATCGTCAAGCCCTGAGCAACATTACCGCCATTTTGCCGGATGGCAACAAAGTGATGATGAGCTCCCTGCGCCAGTTCTCCGGCACTCAGCCGCTGTACACATTAGGCGATGACGGTACGCTGACCAATAACCAGAGTGGCGTAAAATATCGTCCAAACGACCAGATTGGTTTTTACCAGTCCATCACTGCTGACGGCAACTGGGGTGACGATAAACTCAGTCCGGGCTATACCGTGACTACTGGCTGGAAAAACTTTACCCGCGTCTTCACCGACGAAGGTATTCAGAAACCGTTCCTCGCCATTTTCGTCTGGACCGTAGTGTTCTCGCTGATCACTGTCTTTTTAACGGTGGCGGTCGGCATGGTGCTGGCGTGTCTGGTGCAGTGGGAAGCATTGCGCGGCAAAGCTGTCTATCGTGTCCTGCTGATTCTGCCCTACGCGGTGCCATCATTTATTTCAATTTTGATTTTCAAAGGGTTGTTCAACCAGAGCTTTGGTGAAATCAACATGATGTTGAGCGCGCTGTTTGGTGTGAAGCCCGCCTGGTTCAGCGATCCAACCACCGCCAGAACGATGCTGATTATCGTCAACACCTGGCTGGGTTATCCATACATGATGATCCTCTGCATGGGCTTGCTGAAAGCGATTCCGGACGATCTGTATGAAGCCTCAGCGATGGATGGCGCAGGTCCATTCCAGAACTTCTTCAAGATTACGCTACCGCTGCTGATTAAGCCGCTGACGCCGCTAATGATCGCCAGCTTTGCCTTTAACTTTAACAACTTCGTGCTGATTCAACTGTTAACCAACGGCGGCCCGGATCGTCTTGGTACGACCACGCCAGCCGGTTATACCGACCTACTCGTTAACTACACCTACCGTATCGCTTTTGAAGGCGGCGGGGGTCAGGACTTCGGTCTGGCGGCGGCGATTGCCACGCTGATCTTCCTGCTGGTGGGTGCGCTGGCAATAGTGAACCTGAAAGCCACGCGAATGAAGTTTGATTAAGGGAGATAACAAAAATGGCAATGGTCCAACCGAAATCGCAAAAAGCACGTTTGTTTATTACTCACCTGCTACTACTACTTTTTATCGCGGCGATTATGTTCCCGCTGCTGATGGTCGTCGCCATCTCGCTGCGCCAGGGGAACTTCGCGACCGGTAGCCTGATCCCGGAGCAAATCTCGTGGGATCACTGGAAACTGGCGTTAGGTTTTAGCGTTGAACAGGCGGATGGCCGCATTACGCCACCGCCATTCCCGGTACTGCTGTGGCTGTGGAACTCGGTAAAGGTCGCCGGGATTTCCGCGATTGGTATTGTGGCGCTCTCCACCACCTGCGCTTATGCCTTCGCCCGTATGCGCTTCCCTGGCAAAGCGACGCTGCTGAAAGGGATGCTGATTTTCCAGATGTTCCCGGCAGTACTCTCACTGGTGGCGTTGTATGCGTTGTTTGATCGTCTGGGTGAATACATTCCGTTCATCGGCCTGAATACTCACGGTGGTGTGATTTTCGCATACCTGGGGGGGATTGCGCTGCACGTATGGACCATCAAAGGTTATTTCGAAACCATCGACAGCTCGCTGGAAGAAGCAGCGGCGCTGGATGGTGCGACGCCGTGGCAGGCCTTCCGCCTCGTCCTGTTGCCATTATCTGTACCGATTCTGGCGGTGGTGTTCATCCTGTCGTTTATCGCTGCCATTACCGAAGTTCCGGTCGCGTCGTTGTTACTGCGTGACGTGAACAGTTACACCCTGGCCGTGGGGATGCAGCAATACCTCAACCCGCAAAACTACCTGTGGGGCGACTTTGCTGCCGCTGCCGTGATGTCTGCATTACCAATCACCATCGTCTTCTTGCTGGCTCAACGCTGGCTGGTTAACGGCCTGACGGCAGGTGGTGTGAAAGGTTAAAGATGTTGTTCTGCCAATGTTATGCCGCTAGACCCTCAACTTACGTTATCCTAACTTGTGACTGTTATTCGGCGCTCTTCGGAGCGCCTCTTTTTTACTCCCGCTTCAGCCGTTTCGAATTACACAGCCACAGGGTGATCACCAGTAACAGGATCGCTGCCGAGTAGATCAACACATCCAGTGGCGATTTATGATCGACGATGATCAAGCGCACAATGGCGGTGATCCCAATATAGACAAAGTAACGTAGCGGGAAGTGAAAACCGGACTGAAAGTACTTCACAATCAGCGCGATAAATTCGAAATAGAGAAAATAAACCACCAGCCCTTCTACCAGCTCATATTTGCTGGTTTGTTCTGGCGCGAACAGCACATCAGCCAGATGCACCGTTTCTTTGCCGAGGAAGACAACCAAAATCAAGCCGAGACACAGCAGGCCAAGATTGAGAACGGTCTGCAAAATGGTGGAGATAAACTCCACGCGCGGACGAGAGAGTGACGTCATAGCAGTACCTCCTTCACAGTGGCGAGCTTCCTGTATAACGTAAAAATGTGACAGAGATCTATATTTTTTGTGTATGTTTTGTTCAGCTCAATTAAGTGGGCATCTCCCATCAACGTCGCATCTGACAAAACACACAGCCCAAAAAAATCACCCATTCAGGTGATTCCCAGCCACCAGCAATGCGCGAAAAATCGACAATGTTCCTCTGGAACAAATGAAACGTAACCTGATAAAGGTGGTAAAAATGAAGCCTTATTTTGCTGCTTTGATGTTATCAGTCTCTGTTCTTCCTGCTTATGCTGGTCCGCTCGGTACTGCTGATAAAGCCGACCTACCGCAAAGCAATGTCTCCAGCCCAATGATGGCCCAGTCGCTCAGGCAACCAGACCTGCAACCGATATCGACGGACAGGAAGACAGAATGTTTTCGCCTTTACACACCAGATCGCAAACCGGGGGTGAACTGCGTTCCTGATGGCTCAACAGGCCATTAAGAATGAGGGTGCCAGTGATTGCGAAAACTGGCACCTTTCCCATGACTTAGCGGAAATTTACGCTACGGTCGCTGGTCATATCATACAACTGGAACTTACGCCCAAGTTGCTGACCCCCGTCACGCGTCAGCGGCGTCCAGCCAATCGCCGCACGGCTGCGTGTCGGGCCAGACGAGAAGAGATCCAGCGGTACAGAGACATACACGCCTTTGGTGAAGTCCCCTTCGCCGTACTCCTCTTTCGAAACGTTGGTGATCGTGGCATAGCCGCCAACCACCACGCCGCTGTCAAAGCGTTTAGCTATTTCCAGCGTGCCGCCTTTATCCCCTGCCAGATACTGCCCGACGCTCGCTTTCACTAACACATCCTGAGCAAAAGATGGCGTCCAGTATGCGGTCAGATGTCCGGTTTTCACGCTGTAGTCGGTGAATTTCATCATATCTTTTGCGCTACGCCAGTCGCGCTGTTTAACGTAGTTGGCATCCAGACCAAACGCCCAGTTGCTGTCCAGCGGGCGATACAACACTTCTGCTCCCGCACCGCCAAACATGGTTTCGAGATAACCTCCGTAGACCTGACCGTAGAAGCCGTTGCCCAGATGCTGGAAGTAGTTGGCTTGCAGGTTATTCACATAGACATCGTTCTGCACATACTCGCGCACATGGGTACGAACGCGCGGTAAGTGTGAGTCCTGCGGTGGATTGGTGTAGTTAAACTTATCGTAATTGTTGGCCAGGTTAGCAAACAGGCTGCCGGTGGTGAGCAAATGGTCCGTCAGCCACAAATCTGCCGTTCCCATCACGCCCAGCTGATACATGTAAAAGTTTTCCGGGCCACCGACCGACTGGTTCAGCACCGGATCGATATGGAAATCAAAACGCGATTTGTCGATATACCATCCCTGCTCGGTGGACTTCGGAACCACTGGCTCGACGCGTTTTTGCGCCAGCTTCGTTTCATGGCCCAGCGGCTCCCCGGCGAGATGATTTTTCAAGCTGGCGACATCGGTTTCCGTCGTCACCTGCGGCATGTTAAGGCGATTTTCCGTAATGCGGATCGTTTTGATCCCATCCGGCAGATCGTTCATCACGATCCGATTAGCACGGATGATCCCTTCGCGCGAATCACGATATTTCACCTGCTCGCCGGTAACATACAGCGTATCGCCTTTCGCCTGGATCTGTGGATCGGCAAGTCCGGCATTGTATTTCAACAGCGTTAACTGATTCGCCACCACCGAATGCTGCAAAATGGCATCCTGCGGCTGCGGTTGATATTGCGGGCGGGCGTTATCGTTGTACGAAGGACGTAGATCGTTAAAGTTGGTGCGCAACGTAACGCCAAACATAAAGGTGTTGCCACGTTCATAGCTAAGGTTAACGTCGGCCCAATCGGTAACGCGATAAATCGCACCGACGTTAAACTTACTTTTTTGCTCCAGCTTCCCGGCAAAATCCTGCTGATAATTATTGCCTTCATACTCCAGTTTCAGGCGCAGCGGTTGCCAGGGCGTCTGGTATTCCACGCCGCCAAACAGTGAGGCAGGACCGTGGAACATCTGGCTACCGTCGATAGATCCCGCCTGTTTGTAGCTGTTATCGCGATAGCAATATTTATCACTGGCTGAACAGAGCGGATTTTTCACATTACCGCTGGTGCCCAGATATCCCCAGCCCAGGCCGAGCGTAAAATCGAACGGCCCCCAGGCTTTACTGGCAACAAGATATTCCGCATCAAACAGCCCCGTACCGCCGATATCCCGCGCACCAACCGCCACTTGCGGCAGCCAGTAACTCTCTTCCCACAAACGCAGTTTGAGATCGAAGGCTTTATCTTTATACGTTTGATCGCCAGAGAACGCTTCGACGCTGCTGTACTGCCGGGTGCGCACATCGGTATAGCGCAGCGTTGTTTCCAGCCAGGGGAAAAGTTGCACTGAAGCTGAGTAATAACGGTACTGATCGTTATCGCGATAGTTCAAACTCAACTCCCCTTCCCGTGCCATACGCGCGGTGGGCGTTTGTAATAATCCTACGCCACCGAAATCCGATTGCGACGGACCAATGGGCGCAGGATATGTTTCGCCGTAGCAAGCCGTGCTAATACCCAGCGCCAGTAAGCTAAGCAGATGTCTTTTTTTCATTATTGGGGTATCCGCTGCGTCAGAGTCTGAAGAATGTCGGCGTTAAGAGCATCAGGTGTCTCACTCCAGACGGAGTCTGCGAGGCCAACATAAATAATGCTGCCGGGCATCGGCTCTACGTGACGCTTGTTCCAGTAAGCCACCGGCGCTTTTTGCGTGCGTCCGTCTGGGTAAACGACCCACGCGTAGCTGCGATCCGCACCGCTAAGCAGACTTTGCCCGGAGAGATAGCTCGCCACGTCGCGACCGGGAGTGAATGGCTGCTTGCCAGGACGGCTGATAAGCCCGAACAACGTGACCGTTGACGGCGGTGGTCCGACCCACAGCGTGTAGTTGCCCTGCAACGGCGGGTTACCGCGTTCGGCAACGCGCACGATATCAGGATCAAGATTGATTTTTTGTCTGCCCGTCACCTTCAACGCCTGAATTTGCTGGCGTAAGGCGTTAATGGCGGCGGCATCGTCGGCGCTGGAATCTGCGGCCTGTTCAGCCAGCCGTGTCAGCAACGCCTGCTGCTGACGCAATGCTGCCGCCGTTGCCAGCTCTTCGCTAATCACCGCACCGGGCCACCAGCTGTTTGCCAGTCGAGATTGGCCTACCAGATCGATTAAATGCTCCGCACCCGTCAGCGTTTTGGCCTCACTACTACCATTGCTGAACACCTTGACGGTTCCTGCCGCAAAGACCGATGACGCCCCCACACTCAAAAGCAACGCGACAATAGTTTGTTTAATCATTGTTTTGCCGCCTTGATGAGCGTGGTTTTCACCGGGAAATAATCCGCGCCGAGATACTGTTCTGACTGGCGAATTTGCCCTTCGCTGTCGATCCAATAGCGGTTATGCCAGCGCGCCTGGTCGGTGGAGACTTCTTCGTCCAGCACGCGAACCGGGGTTTCATCGCTGCCGACCTTGACGGTATCGGTGCCATCCCATTTGAAGACTGAGCGTGCGGTGGTGTAGCGTACCTGCTGGTACTCGGTCCAGCCCATCGTGCGCGTCCATGTTGCGCCATCAACAATTTGTGCGGGTTTAATCAGCGGGTCGGCGGCAAGGTTATTCACTTCAATCAGGTTGTCGCCGCCAAGCAAAGTCTTCACCAGACGACCATGCTGTGTGACGAGAGTGGCCTGATCCTGAGTGACCCATTTTTGTTGTCCGTCTTCAGCGAAGGCCAGCACCACAAATAACTGTGGCCCGCCATTAAGCTGCATGTACTGGCTGGCGTAGGGCATATTTTGAATATCATCATCCGTCAGCTGTACGCCTGGCGTACCGAACAGACTGTCCCACAGTGAATTGCCCAGCTCTTTAGTCGTGGCTGAACAGGCCTGTAATAGCAGGCAGATAAGAATGAATGCAGGTCGCTTCACGACTCTTCTCCAGAGGGGCAGAATAACCACACCGGAGTGTGGTTATGGTAAATCCCTTCATACTTCAAGCCACAGATGCAATGACTCGAATTATTTTGGGGATACATACTTTATTACTGGGTACTGGTGGTTGTGGTTGTTGTGGTCCCGGTATTAGAACCATCACCGCCACCGGTTGCCGCGAGTGCGACACCCACCGCCGAGCTTACGGTGCTGACGCTGGTCGCGGAGGAACTCCCCGCCGAAACCGACGTTGCTGCCGACCCTGCCGCTTCGCCCACCTGTACAGGTGCAGCCCACGCAGAAGTCGCCGCAAGCGCAGATATGGCAAAAATGCCATACAGAACTTTTTTCATAACAATTTCCCTTCATTGAATGAATGGAGATTTACCCAAAAACATTTCGGGCGGGATCGAGTATACACAACTAAAGCATGCGAATTACGGCGCGGGGAATTAGTGAAGGAGTTTTAGGATAATTGGAATGAATATCAAATATAAGCTTTAACTTATATATAAATAAGATTAAAAATCATGAAGTTAAAATACAACAAAAAGTAATTAATCTGCGTATTTTCCGAAATTATTGCAGGCTAAAAATCTATTTTAGGATTAACCTCACGGTATGATTTTCGTTAAATCGCAGACAAGGGGATTTATCTGATAAAACAATGCCGACTTATAGTCGGCATTGTTTTTAAGGTTATGTAATCAATCGTGGTATGTATTAATTGCCGAATACGATGTACATATCGGCATCGACCTGTAGGCCTGATAAGACGCGACCGCGTCGCATCAGGCACTGGTTGCCGGATGCGGCGTGAACGCCTTATCCGGCACGATGATTAACCGCGCCACGCTTTATAGCGGTTAATCAGACCATTGGTTGAGCTATCGTGGCTGCTGATTTCTTTATCATCTTTCAACTCTGGCAGAATACGGTTCGCCAGCTGTTTACCCAGCTCAACGCCCCACTGGTCGAAGGTGAAGATGTTCAGGATCACGCCCTGAGTAAAGATTTTGTGCTCATACAGCGCAATCAACGCACCCAGGCTGAACGGAGTGATTTCGCGCAGCAGGATGGAGTTGGTCGGGCGGTTACCTTCGAACACTTTGAACGGCACCACGTAGTCAAGCGTTGCCGGATCTTTACCCTGATCGCGATATTCCTGCTCAACCACTTCGCGGGATTTACCAAACGCCAGCGCTTCGGTCTGAGCGAAGAAGTTAGACAGCAGTTTCTGGTGATGATCAGAGAGCGGGTTATGGGTGATAGCCGGAGCGATGAAATCGCACGGCACCATTTTGGTTCCCTGGTGGATCAGCTGGTAGAACGCGTGCTGACCGTTCGTGCCAGGTTCACCCCAGATAATCGGGCCAGTCTGGTAATCCACCACGTTACCGTTACGGTCAACATACTTACCGTTGGACTCCATATTGCCCTGCTGGAAGTACGCCGCAAAACGGTGCATATACTGGTCGTACGGCAGAATCGCTTCAGTTTCCGCGCCAAAGAAATTGTTGTACCAGATGCCAATCAGCGCCAGCAGTACAGGCAGGTTTTTCTCTGCAGACGTGGTGGAGAAATGCTTGTCCATCGCGTGTGCGCCGGAAAGCAGTTCAACGAAGTTATCAAAGCCGATGGAGAGAACAATCGACAGGCCAATCGCTGACCACAAAGAGTAACGGCCGCCAACCCAGTCCCAGAACTCGAACATGTTGGTGGTATCAATACCAAACTCGCCAACGCCTTTGGCATTGGTGGAGAGCGCCGCAAAGTGTTTCGCAACGTGTTTTTCATCACCTGCCGCTTTCAGGAACCAGTCACGCGCGCTATGGGCGTTGGTCATGGTTTCCTGAGTAGTGAAGGTTTTAGATGCTACCAGGAACAGCGTGGTTTCCGGGTTTACTTTTTTCAGCACTTCCGCGATGTGAGTCCCATCAACGTTAGAAACAAAGTGCATGTTCAGGTGGTTTTTGTAAGGGCGCAGCGCTTCAGTCACCATGTACGGACCAAGGTCAGAACCGCCGATCCCAATGTTCACCACGTCGGTGATGGCTTTGCCGGTATAGCCTTTCCACTCACCAGAAATAATCGCTTCCGAGAAGGTTTTCATCTTCTCCAGCACCGCGTTGACTTCCGGCATAACATCTTTGCCATCAACCAGAATCGGCGTATTGCTACGGTTACGCAGCGCTACGTGCAGCACGGCGCGGTTTTCGGTGCGGTTGATCTTCTCGCCAGAGAACATCGACTTAATCGCGCCCGCCAGATCGCACTCTTTCGCCAGATCTTGTAATTTCGCCAGCGTTTCTTCGGTGATGCGGTTTTTGGAGTAATCCACCAGCATCTGATCGTCGAAGGTTGCGGAGAACTTAGAAAAACGATCGCCGTCTTTAGCAAAAAGATCGGCGATCGTAACGTCTTTCATTTCATCGAAGTGTTTCTGTAGTGCCTGCCAGGCCGCGGTCTGCGTTGGATTGATGTTTTTCATTAGCAATACTCTTCTGATATTGAGAATTGTGACTGTGGAAGATTGTAGCGCCAGTCACAGAAAAATGTGATGGTTTTAGTGCCGTTAGCTCAGCTAACCACTGAAGAGGATAAAAAGTATAGACGTTATAAGCACAATTTCTGACCACGCCCGCTGCATGAATAATCCGCATAATCCCGGCGTTGACACACTCCCCTACACCTTTTATTTATAAATACGGTCTGCGCCTGCACCGGTTTCTGTTTTGCCTTTGTGCCAAGGTCGCTTCTTTCATTCCCTGACACGAGGTTGTTATGCCCGATATTGTTGTCTCCAAATTTGGTGGTACTAGCGTGGCTGATTTCGACGCCATGAACCGCAGCGCCGACATTGTGCTTTCTGATGTGAATGTGCGTTTAGTCGTGCTTTCTGCTTCTGCGGGCATTACCAATCTGTTGGTTGCACTGGCTGAAGGTCTGGAACCGGTTGAGCGTTTCGAAAAACTCGATGCCATTCGCAATATTCAGTTCGCCATTCTGGAGCGCCTGCGTTACCCGAACGTCATCCGTGAAGAGATTGAACGTTTGCTGGAGAACATTACCGTTCTGGCCGAAGCTGCTGCACTGGCAACCTCTCCAGCGCTAACTGATGAACTGGTCAGCCATGGCGAACTGATGTCTACCCTACTGTTTGTGGAGATTCTGCGTGAGCGCAATGTTCAGGCCCAGTGGTTTGATGTGCGTAAAGTGATGCGCACAAACGATCGCTTTGGCCGCGCGGAGCCAGATATTGCTGCGCTGGCGGAACTGTCTGCGCTGCAACTAACCCCACGTCTCAGCGAAGGTTTAGTCATCACCCAGGGCTTTATTGGCAGTGAAAGTAAAGGGCGAACCACAACGCTTGGTCGCGGCGGTAGTGACTACACGGCGGCACTATTGGCAGAAGCGTTAAACGCTGCTCGCGTCGATATCTGGACAGATGTGCCGGGGATTTATACTACCGACCCGCGCGTCGTGCCTGATGCCAAACGAATTGATGAAATCGCCTTTGAAGAAGCCGCTGAAATGGCAACCTTTGGTGCCAAAGTACTTCATCCGGCAACCTTACTGCCTGCAGTTCGCAGCGATATCCCGGTGTTTGTCGGTTCAAGCAAAGATCCGCGTGCTGGTGGTACTTTGGTGTGTAATAAAACCGAGAATCCGCCGTTGTTTCGCGCGCTGGCTCTGCGGCGCAAACAAACGCTATTAACCCTGCATAGCCTGAATATGCTGCATTCTCGCGGCTTCCTCGCGGAGGTTTTCGGCATTCTCGCACGGCATAATATTTCAGTGGATTTAATTACTACGTCAGAAGTGAGCGTGGCGTTAACCCTCGACACTACCGGTTCAACGTCAACTGGCGATACATTGCTGACACAATCGCTGCTGATGGAGCTTTCAGCCCTTTGCCGGGTAGAAGTGGAAGAAGGCCTGGCGCTGGTGGCTCTGATTGGTAACGATCTGTCAAAAGCCTGTGGTGTTGGCAAAGAGGTGTTTGGCGTACTTGAACCGTTCAACATTCGCATGATTTGCTACGGCGCTTCCAGTCATAACCTGTGCTTCCTGGTGCCAGGCGAAGATGCGGAACAGGTGGTGCAGAAACTGCATAGTAATTTGTTTGAGTAATACTTACCTACTGGCGTATAGCACTCACTAATTGTTATACGCCATCCTCGCTGTATACATATACTAAATAATATCTGAAAAGCAAAATCACGCCTGTTGAACAGTATTATAATCACCAAAAATATCATTTAACAGGAGTGTTAATGGCTACTTTAATGGAAAAGGATGCACTTTTAAACGGCGCCAGTCAGTGCATCGCGTTTTTATCAAATATCGTCGACAGTTGTTTTTCCTCGCAAGTTCAGGACTCAGACGATGAGCTATCACAATTAGTCAGTTATCGCGACAATCTTTATTCTACTCCAGCAGAACTTGTTGATTTTACACAGGGAAAGTTACGCCTCCAGCAGGTCAGAAAAAAGTATCAGCGTGAATTTAATAATACTGCGCATTCAGAAAATAAAGTGTCTTTTGATTCTATTTGGCAGCGTCTGACAAACCATGACGTCACATCCCAGCAGAGTCCCATTGGTTTTGTTTTAGGTGGACAACCAGGAGCCGGAAAATCCGCCCTAATCGAATTAGCAAAAAGGGAAACAAAGAATAATATAATGATTATTAATGGTGATGATTTCAGATTTCTACACCCTAATTTTAATTATATATATCAAACTTATGGCGACGATTTTGTTACCCATACGGCAAAATTTTCCGGCGAAACGGTCGAACGTGCAATAGAGAGGGCCATAGCCAATAAACTCAATATTGTTGTCGAAGGAACATTTCGTAATGCCGCTACGCCGCTACAAACATTAAAAAAACTCAAAGATGCAGGCTACCGAACAGAAGTCATGATAAAAACCACCTCAGCGGCATTAAGCTGGGAAAGCACCAACGAACGGTATAATAAGGACAAAGAGGCGGGAAATATCGCCCGCAAAGTGGATAAAAATCACCATGATATCGTCACCGATTTGCTGGCAGAAAATGCCAGCAAAGTGTTTGCTTCAAACCTGGCAGATAAGTTTGCGGTGTATTCGCGTGAGAAGATGATATTTAGTTCACAAGCGGCAACCAATTGCGATATTGCAACGCTTATACAAAATGAAATCAGCGGAAGTGCACAAGAATAATAAAAGCTGATGACCTGAAAAAACGCCGGGCATCACGCCCGGCGCATTACCGTCTGGTACAGTAAGCTATCCAGTTTCTTAACGTCCCCTTCTCTGCTATCCGGTAACACAGGCGGAATTTCCCCACGCGCCAGCTCCGCATGGATAAACGCATGTAGCAATGGACGGCGCGGTCCATATTCCGCTTCACCCGCACGCTGTTTACGCTCCAGCAATTCATCTATTTCTGCGCGTAAGGCCGCATCCAACTCACTTCCCGCCAGCAATTCGGAAAAACGCATTGGCGGTACGCCTTTTCCCGCTTCAACCCAACGCACGGCCAGCAACGGACGCAGCACGTAAAAGTATTTTTTCAGTCGAACTTCATCGCCCTGCAAATAGCCGCGGAAGTTTTTCTGCGCCATCGAATAGTAATGCCAGCGCGCACGCAACGGAGAAAACCACGTTGGGACCATTGCCTTAAGCGCCGTTATCGTCTCTTCATCTTGCTGATAGACCACCGGTGAATCCAGCCATTCAATTAGCGTGGGATTCGCACCTTTCAGCAATCCCAGCGCTTTGCGCCATTCCCAACCGGAAACATCTAACTCGTCGTCGATGGGCAGTTCGATAACATCGCGTGGTGACTCTACCCGCAGATACCATTCCAGCGGATGGACATACAAAAACCGCACATCGTAATCGCTGTCGGGCGAAGCAAATCCCCAGCCGCGACTCCCCGATTCGCAGGCGTACAGCACTTTCACGCCATAGCGACGTTCAATTTCCTTTAACTGCTGCAATACCCGTTCGCGCATCGCAGCACAGACTCCATTTAATGGCATTTGACTCATCCTTTGATATTAACTAACCCGTGCAGCACCTGGTCCAGACCGCCAAATACAGAGATGTTATCGATCCGTTCAGCCACTCTCTCCAGTGTTTCCAGCTCTTTTAAACGCAACGCCACCGGGTTGTTTTCCATGACTTTGGCGGTATTCAGCAAGGAACGCGTGGCGGCGGTTTCTTCACGCCGACGAATCACATTGGCCTGCGCGGATTTCTCCGCCTCGACCAGTTGCGCAAGAATATTTTTCATATCGCCAGGCAGGACGATATCTTTTACTCCTAACGAAGCGATCTCCATACCGAACGGCTTCATGCGTAGTTTCACCTGCTCGCTAACAACGTCATCAATGACCTGTTTATCTTCCAGCAATTCATCCAGTGTGCGCGTACCTACCGCTTCACGCAGGGCAAATTGTAATTCCCGATACAAATGATCAATCGGCTTCGTTAACTGACTAAATGCCAGCAACACATCGCTATAGCGCCAGTTAGCGGCGAGATTAATCCGCAGATTGACCTTATCTTTCGTTAAGATTTCTTGCCCGCTGACTTCCAGTACCTGCAAGCGGGTGTCGACAACTTCAGCTTCAACCAGATGATTTATTTTCCAGTACGCAGTCAGCCCCGGCGGTAACAGCGCCTGCGTTTCACCATCGATTTTCAGCACGCCTACGTGCCAGGCCGGAACCTGCACCGTCAGTATCGCATCGCGCCCTTTAACAGCCCCTTTACGCCGTGGCTGCAATACCGCATTCATCACGTCCGTTTGTACCTGGACTTGCTGCGTATTCATCCGTACCAGCGTCAAATCATCCTCAACGCGCCAGTACAAACGGCGCGTTGATGGCGGCAGAATTTCCAGCAAAATACCGTCCATATACAACGCCCCGGCTTCAGTCTCCGACAAATCTGCCACCACGCAATATCTTTCCACCCAATCAGGCTGAAAGCGGCGCAAATAATCCGCCAGCACGTCGGGAACTTCGCTACCATCCAGCGTAATCAGCAACACTTCCGGGGTATTTAACCAGGGTAAAATATGCTCGCCTGCATGCAGCACTTTGTAGTAATCGCCATTTCTGGAGAGTAATGCCAGCTGATCTTTTCTTACGCTTATTTTTTTAATCATTATCTATTCCTTGCTTAATAGCCGTCGCGGAAGCAGACACGAAGCGACAGGGGAATTCCCTTTTGCCTGTTACCCGGCATCTTTATCGGCGACGTTATCGGGGACCGCAGACTGCGCAATCCCTCATTTTTTATTTAATAAGTTACAACCAGTATTCATTTCAGGAATGAATGTGGGAATCGAACCCGTAATTGGCGTCAAAGGCTGACGGAACACGCCCGGAAAACAGCCTGGCCGTTCCTGGTGTGCCGACGGGGTTTAACCCCCTTTGTAATTCAGTATCAACGCAAAAGTGTTATTGCGAGAAGCGTGCCAGAAGTGATAAAAAATTTTAATTACATGAAAAATAAAGATTTAATAAATCATTGTTGTTTGTAGGGGGAGATTTTTTCGCTAAATTTGTATCTGTATTTATCGTCAATTATCAAGAAAGATAAATATTTAAGAAGAGAACAAAGGAATATTATCAGTTCTGCTTGCAAATAAATTCCCGTACACTGAACTATCCGATTAACAGAGGGCACCATCATGGCACTCCCCCGTATTACTCAAAAAGAGATGACTGAGCGTGAACAGCGCGAACTGAAGACGCTGCTGGATCGCGCGCGTATTGCACATGGTCGCGTGCTGACCAACGCCGAAACCAACAGCATTAAGAAAGAGTACATCGATAAATTAATGGTTGAGCGTGAGGCTGAAGCGAAAAAAGCCCGCCAGTTGAAGAAAAAGCAGGCTTATAAACCGGATCCTGAAGCGTCATTCAGTTGGTCGGCAAATACGTCGACGCGCGGCAAACGCTGATTAACGACCTTTTTTCTTCCGCCCCGGCGAGGCGAAACGCTTGCCGTTTGATGCCGGGCGGCCACCTTTCTCCGCCGTTTTTTCTACCTTCACCACCGGGCGTTTGATGCCTGCCGTTTTCGGTTTGGCCTTCGCTTTGGGCTTCGCCTCGGAAGAGGAATTTTCAATGAGCTTAAAGAGATCGATAAGCTCGTCGTCGGTTAAATCGCGCCATTCTCCCAGTGGAATGCCGCTTAAGCTGACGTTCATAATGCGCGTACGTTCCAGCTTTTTCACTTCGTAGCCAAAGTGCTCGCACATGCGACGGATCTGACGGTTCAGCCCCTGCACCAGCGTAATGCGAAAGACAAACGGCGCTTCTTTTTTAACTTTGCACTTTTTGGTCACTGTCCCGAGGATTGGCACCCCCGCACTCATGCCGCGAATAAACTCCTCGGTAATCGGTTTATCGACCGTTACCAAATACTCTTTTTCATGATCATTGCCAGCACGCAGGATCTTATTCACCAGATCGCCGTGGTTGGTGAGGAAAATCAGCCCCTGAGAATCTTTATCCAGGCGACCAATCGGGAACACGCGTTTGCTGTGGTTAACGAAATCGACAATGTTATCGCGCTCGCCATCTTCGGTGGTGCTGACAATGCCTACGGGCTTGTTCAGGGCGATAAGTACCAAATCTTCGGCTTCCCGAGGCTCAATCAACTGACCGTTTACTTTCACAACGTCGCCGGGTTTCACCTGATCGCCAATGGTGGCTCGCTTGCCATTAAGGAACACATTGCCTTGCTCGATATAGCGATCCGCTTCGCGGCGTGAGCAAATTCCGCTTTCGCTGATGTATTTATTTAAACGGACTGATGAGTCGGGCAGCATAAATTCTCCTGTAAAACGCGGAATATACCGTACCTCTTAGCGTGGAAAAACAGGGTTATGCGGCAACGTCGAAATTAAATGTGATCTGCCGCGCCTTTTATCACAAAAGTGTCACCAGATGCCTGATGCAAATTTGCCTGGCGAAAACCAGGATAATCAACCTATTACGAATCTCTGCACACCTGTGCTGATGACTGCTACGCAGAGAAACAAATGTGCAAGATAAAGCGCCATTTCAGCCCAAACAAAGAGTGAAAAATCGCTTTTAAAGGTCACCATGATGGAGTTATATCAGATCACGCGGTTAAAAAGCATATTTGCACAAATGTGCAAAATAAGGAGGCGGCGATGGAAAACAGTGACGATATCCGTTTGATTGTGAAGATTGCCCAACTCTATTACGAACAGGACATGACGCAGGCGCAAATCGCCCGCGAACTGGGTATTTATCGGACCACCATCAGCCGCTTACTTAAACGGGGCCGCGAACAGGGAATTGTCACCATCGCCATCAACTATGACTACAACGAAAACCTCTGGCTGGAGCAGCAACTGAAGCAAAAGTTTGGTCTGAAAGAAGCTGTGGTGGTATCAGGGCGCGATGAAGAGGAAGACGCTCAGTTGGCGGTAATGGGGTTACACGACGCGCAATTGTTAGATCGTTTGCTGGAACCTGGTGATATTGTTGGTTTTTCCTGGGGCCGCGCGGTGAGCGCACTGGTTGAAAACTTGCCGCAGGCGGGGCAATCGCGGCAGTTAATTTGCGTGCCGATTATTGGCGGCCCGTCCGGTAAACTCGAAAGCCGCTATCACGTAAACACATTAACCTACAGCGCGGCGGCAAAGCTGAAAGGGGAATCGCAGCTCGCGGATTTTCCAGCTCTGCTGGATAACCCCTTAATTCGTAATGGGATCATGCAATCTCAACACTTTAAAACCATCTCAGCCTACTGGGATAATCTGGATGTCGCCCTGGTGGGGATTGGCTCACCGGCTATTCGCGATGGCGCCAACTGGCATGCATTTTATGGCGGCGAAGAGAGTGACGACCTGAATGCCCGTCAGGTTGCCGGTGATATTTGCTCACGCTTTTTTGATATTCACGGCGCAATGGTCGAAACGAATATGAGCGAGAAAACACTCTCTATCGAAATGAATAAACTAAAGCAGGCACGTTATTCCATTGGTATTGCTATAGGTGAAGAGAAATATAGCGGAATTATTGGCGCACTGCGTGGGAAATATATTAATTGTCTGGTAACGAATAGCAATACAGCTGAACTATTACTGAAATAAAAATCTGCCCGACTTTTACCGTAATGAAAAATTACGGCGGGCCTCTATTACCTAAAACCAGGAGTCTGTTATGCCAAATTGGTTAAATTTGCAGGATAAAATCATTATTGTCACCGGTGGCGCATCCGGTATTGGTCTGGCGATTGTGGATGAATTATTAGCACAAGGCGCGAATGTTCAGATGGTCGATATTCACGGTGGCGATGGTCAATATGAAAGTCATGAAGGTTATCAGTTCTGGCCGACCGATATTTCCAGCGCCAAAGAGGTAAATCATACGGTAGCGGAAATTATTCAGCGTTTTGGTCGCATCGACGGTCTGGTCAATAACGCCGGGGTCAATTTCCCGCGTCTGCTGGTCGATGAGAAAGCGCCTGCCGGGCAGTATGAACTCAACGAAGCTGCATTCGAAAAAATGGTCAATATCAACCAGAAAGGCGTTTTTCTGATGTCGCAGGCGGTGGCGCGGCAGATGGTAAAACAACACGATGGCGTGATTGTGAATGTTTCCTCGGAAAGCGGTCTGGAAGGCTCAGAAGGCCAAAGCTGTTACGCCGCCACCAAAGCCGCGCTCAATAGCTTCACGCGCTCCTGGTCGAAAGAGTTGGGTAAACACGGTATCCGTGTGGTCGGTATCGCGCCGGGGATTCTGGAAAAAACAGGACTGCGCACGCCGGAATATGAAGAGGCGCTGGCGTGGACGCGCAATATAACCGTCGAACAGCTGCGTGAAGGCTATACCAAAAACGCCATTCCTATTGGGCGCGCCGGAAGATTAGCAGAAGTTGCTGATTTTGTTTGTTATCTGCTGTCTGAACGCGCCAGCTACATCACCGGAGTAACCACTAACATTGCGGGCGGAAAAACGCGCGGCTAAGGAGGCTTTATGGTCAATGCCATTTTTTGCGCCCACGGCAAATTAGCCTGCGCCATGCTGGAATCGGTTCAGATGGTGTACGGCGATGCCAGGGTCGAGGCAGTTGAATTTGTGCCCGGCGAGAACGCCGGAGACATTGTGGCAAAGCTGGAAAAGTTAGTGAGCATTCACAATCATGACGAGTGGCTAATCGCCGTGGACTTACAGTGCGGTAGCCCGTGGAATGCAGCAGCGACGCTTGCGATGCGCAATCCGCACCTGCGGGTGATAAGCGGCCTTTCCCTGCCACTGGCGCTCGAACTGGTCGATAACCAGGACAGCATGAACGTTGATGAACTGTGTGAACACCTGACGCAAATCGCAAAGCAAACCTGCATTGTCTGGAAACAACTGGCAACGGCAGAGGAGGATTTCTGATGAACATTACGCTCGCCCGCATTGATGACCGCCTGATCCACGGCCAGGTCACTACCGTCTGGTCGAAAGTGGCTAACGCCCAGCGCATTATTATCTGCAATGACGAGGTGTATAACGATGAAGTTCGCCGGACATTATTGCGTCAGGCCGCCCCGCCGGGAATGAAAGTTAACGTGGTCAATATTGAAAAAGCCGTCGCGGTGTATCACAACCCGCAATATCAGGACGAAACCGTTTTTTATCTTTTCACTCGCCCACAGGATGCCTTAGCGATGGTTCGCCAGGGGGTAAAAATAGGTACCCTGAATATTGGCGGCATGGCCTGGCGACCCGGTAAAAAACAGTTAACCAAAGCAGTTTCATTAGATGACGATGATATTAACGCATTTCATGAGTTAAATAATCTTGGCGTCACGCTGGATTTACGCGTCGTAGCGTCAGATCCTTCAATCAATATTATCGACAAAATAAAAGAACAGTTAGTCGCAAATTAAATAATAGCGCCTGTGTACATATGCTTTAACAGGCAGGGATGACGACACTTAAAAGGTGACAAATCATGGAAATAAGTACCCTACAAATCATTGCCATATTTCTTTTTTCCTGTATTGCCGGAATGGGCAGCGTGCTGGATGAATTTCAGACTCATCGCCCGTTAATTGCCTGTACGGTGATTGGTTTAATTCTCGGTGATTTAAAAACCGGAATTATGCTCGGTGGTACGCTGGAATTGATAGCTCTCGGCTGGATGAACGTCGGCGCGGCGCAATCTCCGGATTCTGCACTCGCCAGCATAATCTCCGCCATTCTGGTTATCGTTGGTCAGCAAAGCATCGCCACCGGTATCGCCATCGCGTTGCCTGTGGCTGCGGCAGGCCAGGTGCTGACGGTGTTTGCCCGCACCATCACCGTTGTGTTCCAGCACGCGGCGGATAAAGCAGCGGAAGAGGCGCGGTTTCGCACTCTCGATATTCTGCATGTCTCCGCGCTTGGCGTGCAGGCACTGCGCGTTGCGATTCCGGCACTGATTGTCTCGCTGTTCGTCAGCGCCGATATGGTGAGCAATATGCTGAGCGCCATTCCCGAATTTGTGACCCGTGGACTGCAGATTGCTGGCGGTTTTATCGTGGTGGTCGGTTACGCCATGGTGCTTCGCATGATGGGCGTGAAATATTTGATGCCTTTCTTTTTCCTCGGTTTCCTCGCAGGTGGCTACCTCGATCTCAGTCTGCTGGCTTTCGGTGGCGTCGGCGTAATCATGGCCCTGCTCTACATCCAGTTAAATCCACAGTGGCGTAAAGCTGAACCACATCCCCAGACCACCACTATCACCGCCCTTGACCAACTTGATGATTAACGGAGCCATCATGGAACAGAGAAAAATTACACGCAGCGATCTGGTGAGCATGTTTCTGCGCTCCAACCTGCAACAGGCGTCCTTCAACTTTGAACGCATTCATGGGCTGGGCTTTTGTTACGACATGATCCCCGCCATCAAGCGACTCTACCCATTAAAAGAGGATCAGGTTGCGGCGCTCAGGCGACACCTGGTGTTTTTCAATACCACGCCAGCCGTATGTGGTCCGGTCATCGGCGTGACCGCCGCCATGGAAGAAGCGCGGGCCAACGGTGCAGAAATTGATGACGGCACCATTAACGGCATCAAAGTTGGCCTGATGGGACCATTGGCAGGGGTTGGCGATCCACTGGTCTGGGGAACGCTGCGCCCGATTACCGCCGCGCTCGGCGCATCTCTGGCACTTTCGGGCAACATTCTCGGCCCGCTGCTGTTCTTCTTTATTTTCAACGCGGTGCGTCTGGCGATGAAGTGGTATGGCCTACAACTCGGCTTTCGCAAAGGGGTGAATATCGTCAGCGATATGGGCGGGAATGTGCTGCAAAAACTCACCGAAGGCGCGTCGATTCTCGGACTGTTTGTGATGGGCGTGCTGGTCACCAAATGGACGTCGATCAACGTGCCGTTGGTGGTTTCACAAACGCCTGCCGCCGATGGCTCCACCGTCACCATGACCGTGCAGAACATTCTCGACCAACTTTGTCCTGGTTTGCTGGCGCTCGGTCTGACGCTGCTGATGGTGCGTCTGCTCAACAAAAAAATTAACCCGGTATGGCTGATTTTCGCCCTGTTTGGTTTAGGGATTATCGGCAATGCGCTGGGCTTCCTGTCCTGATTCTTCGCCCCGGCGCAACCGTCGGGGCCATCGTTCAACACGAGGTGGTTTATGAAAACAACAGCTCTGCGTCTTTATGGTAAACGTGATTTACGCCTGGAAACCTTTGATCTTCCTGAAATGCAGGAGGATGAAATCCTCGCGACGGTGGTCACCGACAGCCTGTGCCTCTCTTCCTGGAAAGAGGCCAATCTGGGTGAAAACCATAAAAAAGTACCCGACGATGTGGCGACCAATCCCATCATCATCGGCCATGAATTTTGCGGCGATATTCTGGCCGTGGGTAAAAAGTGGCAGCACAAATTTCAGCCGGGCCAGCGCTATGTGATTCAGGCCAACCTGCAATTGCCGGATCGCCCGGACTGCCCCGGTTACTCTTTCCCGTGGGTGGGCGGTGAAGCCACACATGTGGTTATCCCAAATGAGGTTATGGAACAGGATTGCCTGCTGGCATACGACGGCGAAACCTACTTTGAAGGTTCGCTGGTTGAACCGCTTTCCTGCGTGATTGGCGCGTTCAACGCCAACTATCATCTTCAGGAAGGTAGTTATAACCACACGATGGGGATTCGCCCGCAAGGACGCACGCTGATCCTCGGCGGCACCGGACCAATGGGACTGTTAGCGATTGATTATGCGCTGCATGGGCCAGTTAACCCGTCGCTGCTCGTTATTACCGATACCGACAACGACAAATTGAGTTATGCGCGCAAGCACTATCCATCAGAACCGCAAACACTGATTCATTATCTCAATGCCGCCGATGCAGCATTTGATACGTTAATGGCACTGAGTGGCGGTCACGGCTTCGATGATATTTTCGTCTTTGTGCCTAATGAAGGACTGGTGACTCTCGCCTCTTCCTTGCTGGCGACAGATGGTTGTCTGAATTTCTTCGCCGGACCGCAGGATAAGCACTTCAGCGCGCCAATTAATTTCTACGATGTGCATTATGCCTTTACTCATTACGTTGGCACGTCGGGCGGCAATACCGATGACATGCGTGCGGCGGTCAAACTGATCGAAGAGAAAAAAGTGCAGGCCGCAAAAGTGGTAACACATATTCTTGGGCTGAATGCTGCGGGCGAAACCACGCTTGAATTACCTGCCGTCGGCGGCGGCAAAAAACTGGTGTATACCGGGAAAGACCTGCCGCTGACGTCACTCACGCAGATTCAGGATCAAGCACTGGCGGCGATTCTGGCGCGTCATCAGGGGATCTGGTCCGGTGAGGCGGAGCAATATCTGCTCACTCATGCAGAGGCAATTAGCCATGATTAATCGCGATACTCAACTGTGCATGTCGCTGGCCGGTCGCCCCGGCAACTTCGGCACGCGTTTTCACAATTATCTGTATGAAAAGCTGGGGCTGAATTTCATCTACAAAGCGTTCACCACCCAGGATATTGAGGCGGCGGTGAAAGGTGTTCGCGCATTAGGTATTCGCGGCTGTGCCGTGTCGATGCCGTTTAAAGAAAGCTGTATGCCCTTTCTCGATGCGATCGATCCGTCAGCGAAAGTCATTGATTCAGTGAATACCATCGTGAATGACGACGGCAGGCTGACCGGGTTTAACACCGACTACATCGCGGTGAAAAACCTGATTATTCACCACCAGCTCAATAGCGCCGCACGCGTGATGATTCGCGGCAGTGGCGGCATGGGCAAAGCGGTCATTGCCGCCTTTCGCGACGCGGGGTTTACCGATGTCATCATCGCCGCCCGCAACCACGAGAGCGGCCCGGCTCTGGCGAAGCAGTATGGCTTCCAGTGGCAACCGCAGCCAGAAGGAATCGACTGCGACATTCTGGTTAACGTTACCCCTGTCGGCATGAGCGGTGGTAAAGAGAGCCATGAGCTGGCCTTCAGCGAAGCGATGATCTCTACGGCAAGCGTCGTTTTTGACGTCGTGGCATTACCGCCGGAAACGCCGCTCATTTGCCTGGCGCAACGGCTAGATAAGCAGACAATCAGCGGCGCAGAGGTGATTGCTTTACAGGCCGTCGAGCAGTTCGCGATGTATACCGGTGTGCGACCTGATGCGCGGCTAATTACTGAAGCGGCACAATTTGCACGAGAAGGATAAGAAACATCAGCGCCTTAAGGGGCGCTCAGATTGGTGGCAAAGTGCACGTTGTTCATGCCGGATGCGGCGCGAACGCCTTATTCGGCCTACAAAATCGCGAAAATTCAAGACATTGCAATTAGCTTGAAGGCCTGATAAGCGTAGCGCATCAGGCAATGCTGTGTTTGTCATCAGGCTCAGCGCCTTGTTTGCTAACTATTCTCAGAACGCCTGGTTCAATGCGCGACATCGTGAGCCATGTCAGTAAGCGGTTAAAATCACAGTGGTAGCATGCCTCCCGTGATTTCTTACTAACCGGAGAAGTAATGGAACTGCTTTTATTGAGTAACTCGACGCTGCCGGGTAAAGCCTGGCTGGAACATGCGCTGCCGTTGATTGCTGAACAGTTGCAAGGTCGCCGTTCAGCGGTGTTTATTCCTTTCGCTGGCGTAACGCAAACCTGGGATGATTATACGGCCAAAACGGCTGCGGTCCTTGCCCCACTTGGCGTTTCTGTCACCGGTATTCATAGCGTGGCCGATCCTGTTGCCGCGATTGAAAATGCTGAGATCGTGATTGTCGGCGGCGGCAACACTTTCCAGTTGCTGAAAGAATGCCGCGTACGCGGGCTTTTGGCACCCATTGCCGACGTAGTAAAACGTGGCGCGCTGTATATCGGCTGGAGTGCAGGCGCTAACCTTGCTTGCCCAACTATCCGCACCACCAACGATATGCCGATTGTCGATCCGCAAGGTTTCGATGCGCTGAATCTGTTCCCGCTGCAAATCAACCCGCACTTCACCAACGCGC
Organism: Escherichia sp. E3659; assembly: GCF_005781135.1. Classification (NCBI taxonomy): domain Bacteria; kingdom Pseudomonadati; phylum Pseudomonadota; class Gammaproteobacteria; order Enterobacterales; family Enterobacteriaceae; genus Escherichia; species Escherichia sp. E3659. Next base: position 23,774 of record NZ_VATQ01000036.1, read on the forward strand.
TGCCGGAAGGCCATAAAGGGGAAACGCGCGAGCAGCGTATTCGCGAACTGCTGGTCGTCGCGCCAGAACTGACCATTATTGGTCTGCCGGAAGGTAACTGGATCACAGTAAGTAAAGGTCACGCTACGCTGGGCGGCCCGAACACCACTTATGTGTTTAAGGCTGGTGAGGAAGCGGTGCCGCTGGAAGCGGGTCACCGTTTTTAAGTGAATTGCCGGATGCATGATCCGGCATCTTGTACATAGTGCCTGATGCGACGCTTGACGCGTCTTATCAGGCCTACAGGGTCACGGTATTAATACTCGTCCCGTCCCTCATCTTCATCAGGCTGTTCCAGCACACTGTAAGCCACCGAACAAAACAGCGAGTTCAGACGCTGCATATCGCCCAGTAAGCCTAAATGCAGCGAACTGGTTTCAATGCTTTGCACGTTTTGCTGATGCAGGCGATCGACGTGAGCATGGGAATAACGGCGATTAAGAATGCGAAAGCGATGCTTACTACGGCGCAAACGACGAGCGCTGGTGACATCGCCAGAGAAGAACACCGACATTGCCAGCTTTAAATTACTGAGCAATTGCTCATAGAGCGCATCCAGTTCCTTCAACCCATCAAGCGAAAATGCCCGCCGTGCTGCCAGTGATTTGTCAGCAATTTCGCTGCCCATGCGCTCGACGATATCGGAAGCCTGCTCCAGGTTGAGAGCCATTTCGATAATCTCCGCCCAGCGGCGCGACTCTTCTTCTGCCAGCTCTTCTTTTGGCATCCGCGCCAAATAAAGTTTAATCGCGGTGTAGAGGACGTTGATATCATCCGCCAGCTTGCGCAACTCCTTCTCTTCACGCGGTTCACCGTGCATCACTTTATTCAGCCCTTCCATCATCTGTTCCATCGCGTCACCGATGCGCAGTGTTTCGCGGGCGGCATTCGCCAGAGCAAGAGTCGGAGTATCCAGCGCACTAACGTCCAGATGTTTTGGTTTCAGATGGGCATCCAACTCAGGTTCATCGCGAATAATCGTTTTGCAAAATCGCGCCATTGGATCGACAAACGGCAGCATGACCAGGCAACGAACGAGGTTGTAGAATACGTGGAAATAGATAACCAGTTCCGCTTTTGGCAAAGGCAGTTTATCCATTGATTCAGCCAGAACATGGACAAATGGCAGGATAATCAAGCTCCCCACCAGCTTAAACAACAAACTACCCATCGCAACACGGCGAGCGGCTGCATTGGCGGCACTGTTGTTGAGCATCGCCAGCAGGCCGGAACCGAGGTTGGCTCCGATTACCAGACAGAGCGCCACCGGGAAGGAAATAATGCCTGCGGCGGTCAGAGTCGCGGTCAGCAGTACAGCTGCAAGGCTGGAGTAACTGATAATGGCGAACATCGCGCCAATCAGCGCATCCAGCAGAATATCGCCAGTCAACGAAGCAAAGATCACCTGAACGCCGTTTGCCTGGGTGATCGGCGTTACGGCCTGCACAATCAACTCCAGCGCCAGCAAAATCAGCCCAAGACCAATACCGACGCGGCCCAGTTGCCCGGCGCGTGACTGTTTGCGTCCGAGGAAAAAAATCACGCCGATAAAAATGAGCAGCGGTGACAACCAGGATAAATCGAAGGTGAGGACCCGCGCCATTAGCGCCGTCCCGACATCAGCCCCCAGCACAATCACCAGCGCGGGCGCGAGAGCAACCAGATCCTGGGCGACAAACGAGGTCACCAGCATGGTGGTGGCATTACTGCTCTGTACCAGTGCGGTAACGCCGATCCCCGCGCAAAAGGCGAGCGGCTTCTTTTCGACGCTCCGGCTAAGGACTGTACGCAGTCGTGCACCGAAGACGCGCATTACGCCCGTTCGGACAATATGCGTCCCCCAGACCAACAGGGCGACGGCAGAAAGCAGGTGAAGCAAGGTTAGCACGGAATCAGGTTCTCCTTTTTGTTATGCATTTCCTTGTTGAGAATTTTCTAATTATGTTGTTTTTATCCAGGCATTTCACCTGTGCATGCTCTCAGTATAAGAGATTTATACAAGAAAGCATTTTAAAACTCTTTTTTATAAAAATTTGTCTCTGCCTGTTGCTATTTTTGTCACATTTTTCCCTGGCGTCTACACCAGATAATTGTTGTCGCTTTTATAAACTCTGAGAAAATAAATAACGAAATATTTAAGACCAGGTTTTGAGAATTAAAATAATTAAGCAACAATGGTATTACAGAGATTGAGAAACTCACGGTAGCAAAGCGCATGACTTCCTGAAAAGCAAAAAAAGGAAGACTGATCTCTTTTTGTCTTAAAAAACATTGCGCAGAAAAGAATAAAGAGATCATTAACACAATTTGTAGCGCAATAGTGGCGACCGCATAAGCGTAAAAACCGCCTTCAACACCGATATCCTGGAGTAAGGAGATTGAATGGACAATATCGGAATAAAAGGGAATACGGCCATTACCGACCGAGTAAAACAAATACGAGGCTATCGCAATAACATCCATGATGCCCCAAAAAAGAAGAATATATTTTTTATATTGCCTGAGCATAAAGTAAATCCTTTTTATGAAAAAATTCATTAATAGATACGAGCCTTATAATCCGCCTTTTTATACTCGTCATACTTCCAGTTGTATGTGCTACGTCTGTAGGTTATTCGGCACCTCAGATTACAGGTAAAGTAGACTTTTTTCATGCCGAATGTGACATAACCGCTTTATCAACCCCACAAAAATCATGAAATTTCAATATATTGCAATGCCAATATAGGTTTGATAAGCGTAACGCATCAGGCAATTTTACGTTTGCCATCAATCTCAACCGGGGCAAACGCCCCGGTATTTTAACTTACTCCGCGTCATACCCCAGATTCGGTGCCAGCCAGCGTTCAACTTCGGTAACGCTCATACCTTTACGACGGGCATAGTCTTCGACCTGATCGCGTTGAATCTGCGCCACGGCATAGTACTTGCTGTCCGGATGGCTGAAGTACCAACCCGAAACCGATGCACCGGGCCACATCGCGAAAGATTCTGTGAGTTTCATGCCAGTGTGTTTTTCCACTTCCAGCAGCTCCCAGATGGTGGCTTTTTCCGTATGTTCCGGGCAGGCCGGGTAGCCCGGTGCCGGACGGATGCCCTGGTAGTTTTCGCGGATCAGCTCTTCGTTGCTGAGGTTCTCGTTCGGCGCATAGCCCCAGTAAACTTTACGTACGCGCTCATGGAGATATTCCGCAAAGGCTTCCGCCAGACGATCGGCAAGGGCCTTCACCATGATTTTGTTGTAATCATCGTGCTGCACTTCGAACGCATCAGCCAGCGCGTCTTCTTCCAACCCACCAGTCACGGCAAATGCGCCGATGTAATCTGCTTTACCAGAAAGCTTCGGCGCAACGAAGTCAGCGAGACAGTAGTTAGCGAAGCCCGTTTTTTCGGTCTGTTGACGCAGATGGTGGCTGACGTTGATCACATGTGTACGCGTTTCGTCACGGTAGATTTCAATGTCATCGCCCACACGGTTTGCCGGGAACAGGCCCACCACGCCACGCGGATTCAGCGTTTTCTCGGCGCTTAATTTATCCAACATGTCGTTGGCGTCTTTAAACAGCCGCTTCGCCTCTTCGCCCACCACTTCATCTTCCAGAATGCGCGGATACTTCCCGGCCAGCGACCAGGTCATAAAGAACGGCGTCCAGTCGATGTAATTACGCAGCGTTTCGATGCTGGCTTCGACTTCCTGCACGCCGAGACGGTGCGCCACCGGCGGCGTGTAAGCCTGCCAGTCAAAAGCGAAATCGTTATCGCGCGCCGCTTCCAGCGTGACCGGTGGTGTGCGCGGTTTCTTGCGCCCGTGTTGAATACGCACGGTTTCGTACTCCTTGCGGGTACGAGCAACGAAATCATCACGCTGAGTGTCGGAAAGCAGCGCCGCCACCACACCAACGGTGCGCGAGGCATTCTGCACATACACCGTCGGGCCGCTGTAGTTCTGCTCAATTTTCACCGCCGTGTGCGCTTTTGAGGTGGTCGCACCGCCAATCAATAGCGGAATGGTGAAGCCCTGACGCTCCATCTCTTTCGCCACGTTGACCATTTCGTCCAGCGACGGCGTGATCAATCCCGAAAGGCCAATCAGATCGGCATTCACTTCTTTGGCGGTGCGGAGGATTTTTTCCGCAGGCACCATCACGCCGAGATCGACGATTTCGTAGTTGTTACATTGCAGCACCACGCCAACGATATTTTTACCGATATCGTGGACGTCACCCTTCACGGTGGCGATCACCATCTTGCCGTTGGTTTTGCCCTGCTCTTTGCTGGCTTCGATAAACGGTTCGAGATACGCCACCGCCTGTTTCATGACGCGCGCCGATTTCACCACCTGCGGCAGGAACATTTTCCCTTCGCCAAACAGATCGCCGACCACGTTCATGCCGTCCATCAACGGGCCTTCAATCACCTGAATAGGGCGCTCAGCCTGCTGGCGCGCTTCTTCGGTGTCCTGTTCAATAAATTCGGTAATACCTTTGACCAGCGAGTATTCCAGACGTTTATTCACTTCCCACGAGCGCCACTCCGCCTGCTGTGCGTTGGCGGTGTCGTCGGTTTTGCTGCCGCGATATTTCTCGGCAAGCTCCAGTAAACGCTCGGTGCCATCGTCGCGACGATTGAGGATCACATCTTCCACCGCGTCGCGCAGTTCGGCGGGCAGGTCGTCGTAAATCGCCAGTTGCCCGGCGTTGACGATCCCCATATCCATACCGTTGCGGATAGCGTAGTAGAGGAACACCGCGTGAATGGCTTCGCGCACCGGATCGTTACCACGGAACGAGAAAGAAACGTTAGATACGCCGCCGGAAATCAGCGCGTGCGGCAGTTCGCGTTTGATGTCTTCACACGCGCCGATAAAGTCCTGCGCGTAGTTGTTGTGCTCTTCAATGCCAGTTGCGACCGCGAAAATGTTCGGGTCAAAGATGATATCTTCCGGCGGGAAGCCGACTTCCTCGGTGAGGATTTTGTACGCCCGACGGCAAATCTCGATTTTCCGTGCGCGGGTATCGGCCTGACCCTGTTCGTCAAAGGCCATTACCACCACCGCTGCACCGTAACGACGCAACAGTTTCGCATGATGGATAAAGGCGTCGACGCCCTCTTTCATTGAGATAGAGTTAACAATGCCTTTGCCCTGAATACACTTCAGCCCCTTTTCGATGACCTCCCATTTTGAGGAGTCGATCATAATCGGCACGCGGGCGATATCCGGTTCCCCCGCAATCAGGCTGAGGAAACGCACCATCGCCGCTTCGGCGTCGAGCATCCCTTCATCCATGTTGATATCGATAATCTGCGCGCCGTTTTCCACCTGCTGGCGCGCCACATCCAGCGCCTCGCTGTATTTATCTTCTTTAATCAGGCGTTTGAATTTGGCAGAACCGGTGACGTTAGTCCGCTCACCGACGTTAACAAACAGGCTGTCATCGCCAATGTTCAGCGGCTCCAGACCGGACAAACGGCAGGCTACGGGAATCTCCGGCAGTTTGCGCGGCGCTAATCCTTCTACTGCGCGACTCATCGCTGCAATATGCCGTGGCGTGGTACCGCAGCAACCGCCGACGATATTGAGGAATCCCGCTTCCGCCCATTCGCGGATGTGCTTCGCCATCGTGTCGGCGTCGAGATCGTATTCACCAAAGGCGTTGGGCAGCCCAGCGTTCGGGTGCGCGGTGACGTAGCATTCCGCAATCCGTGACAGCTCCTGCACGTACTGGCGCAGTTCATCGGGCCCCAGCGCACAGTTGAGGCCAAAAGTCAGCGCTTCGGCGTGGCGCAATGAGTTGTAAAATGCTTCGGTGGTCTGCCCGGAGAGTGTGCGCCCGGAGGCGTCGGTGATGGTGCCGGAGATCATAATCGGCAGTTCAACGCCCAGCGCTTCGAACTCCGTTTTCACCGCAAAAATCGCCGCTTTGGCGTTGAGGGTGTCGAAAACGGTTTCAATCAGAATCAGATCCGCACCACCTTCGACTAATGCTTTGGTGGATTCGCGATAAGCCGCCACCAGCTGGTCAAAAGTGATGTTGCGGAATGCTGGATCGTTTACGTCCGGAGATATAGACGCCGTGCGGTTGGTTGGGCCGAGAACACCAGCAACGTAGCGCGGTTTCTCCGGCGTGCGCGCGGTCCACTCATCAGCACAGGCACGCGCCAGTTTCGCTGCCGCAAAGTTAATTTCTGCCGACAGGGATTCCATCTGGTAATCCGCCATCGCAATAGTCGTGGAGTTGAAGGTGTTGGTTTCGATGATATCTGCGCCCGCTTCAAAGTAAGCGTTGTGGATGGCGGAGATCACTTCCGGTTTGCTGAGAACCAGCAGGTCGTTGTTACCTTTAAGATCGCAAGGCCAGTCGGCAAAACGTTCACCGCGAAAATCTGCCTCGTTCAGTCGATAACTCTGGATCATGGTGCCCATACCGCCGTCCAGCACCAGAATACGTTCATTTAACTGCGCACGCAGTTGTTCAACTTTGCTGCTCACACTCGCTCCCGACACGCTCAACCCAGACTGTAAAAAAATTCAACAGACCATACTGGCATAAACGCATCAGTGGTAAAAGCGACCACCACGCAACATGAGATTTGTTCAACATTAACTCATCGGATCAGTGTGGCAACTATTGCATTACACCGCAATAAAAATGAAAATGATTTCCACGATACAGAAAAGGAGACTGTCATGGTCGCACCCATTCCCGCAAAACGCGGCAGAAAACCCGCCGTTGCCACCGCACCCGCGACTGGACAGGTTCAGTCTTTAACGCGTGGGCTGAAATTACTGGAGTGGATTGCCGAATCCAATGGCAGTGTGGCGCTAACGGAACTGGCTCAGCAAGCCGGATTACCCAACTCCACTACTCACCGCCTGCTAACCACGATGCAACAGCAGGGTTTCGTACGTCAGGTCGGTGAACTGGGTCACTGGGCGATCGGCGCACATGCTTTTATGGTCGGCAGCAGCTTTCTCCAGAGCCGTAATTTGTTAGCCATTGTCCATCCTATTCTGCGCAATCTGATGGAAGAGTCTGGCGAAACAGTAAATATGGCGGTGCTGGATCATAGCGATCACGAAGCGATTATTATCGATCAGGTGCAGTGTACGCATCTGATGCGTATGTCCGCGCCTATCGGCGGTAAATTACCCATGCACGCTTCCGGTGCGGGTAAAGCTTTCTTAGCCCAGCTAAGTGAAGAGCAGGTGACGAAGCTGCTGCACCGCAAAGGCTTACATGCCTATACCCACGCGACGCTGGTGTCTCCTGTGCATTTAAAAGAAGACCTCGCGCAGACGCGCAAACGGGGTTATTCATTTGATGATGAAGAACATGCGCTGGGGCTGCGTTGCCTGGCGGCGTGTATTTTCGACGAGCACCGCGAACCATTTGCCGCGATTTCGATTTCCGGGCCGATTTCACGTATTACCGATGACCGCGTAACCGAGTTTGGCGCGATGGTGATTAAAGCGGCGAAGGAAGTGACGCTGGCGTACGGTGGAATGCGCTGACATTTTCGCCTCTGATTTATACAAACCGAACGCTAAATCGCTGCCTGCGCCGATACGCATAAACATCTTCCACATGCCCTTCTCGTATGCGGTTTTGTAGCGCGCGCCAGTAATCGGCGCGGAACAGATCGGCGTGCATTTCTTCAAACAGTGGCCCAATGCGCGGGTCGGCACATAGCCAGTGGCGGAATTCTTCCGGGAAAACATCGCCCGGCGAAACGCTGTACCACGGCTCACTAGCAAGTTCGTCTTCCGGGTAGCGCGGCGGTGGGATGTCGCGGAAATTCACTTCCGTCATGTAGCAAATTTCATCGTAATCATAAAACACCACACGCCCATGACGGGTGACACCGAAGTTTTTAAACAGCATGTCGCCAGGGAAAATATTGGCGGCGGCAAGCTGGCGAATGGCATTACCGTACTCTTCAATGGCGTCGCGCAGCTGCTGACCTTCCACTTGTTCCAGCCAGATATTGAGCGGCACCATTCGCCGTTCGATGTAGAGATGGCGAATCACAATCTGTTCGCCGAGATCGGTGATTTTTTCCGGCGCCTCCTGGAGCAGTAATTCCATTAATGCCGGGGAAATATGCCGCTTCGCCAGCACAAAGTTTTCAAATTCCTGGGTGTCCGCCATTCGGCCTACACGATCGTGCTCTTTAACCAACTGATAGCAGGCGCGGACGTGAGCCGCAGACATCTCTTTCTGCGGCGCGAACTTGTCTTTAATCACTTTGAATACCCGATCAAAGCCCGGCAGCGTGAACACCAGCATCACCATTCCACGAATGCCCGGCGCTTCAATAAATTGCTCATTACAGCCTTGCAGATAAATCAGATATTCACGGTAACTTTCGGTTTTGGCGTGCTTCTGGCAGCCGATGGCCATGTACAGCTCTGCGGTCGTTTTGCCCGGTAGAATTTCCCGTAACCACTCGACCAGTGCGGCAGGTAGCGGCGCGTAAACCATAAAATAGGAACGCGCGAAGCCAAAGACGATGCTCGCCTCGGCGGTCGTCGTCAGGCAGGTATCAATAAATAACTCGCCATCGTCCGTCTGGTGGATCGGCAGCAAAAAGGGCAATGTGCCGGAAGGCGTTATTAGTTTGCCTACCAGCCAGGCGGCTTTATTGCGGTAAAACAGTTCGTTCGCCACCTGTAAATGGCTTTCGGCGAGGTTATCAGTCCCCACCGTTTCGGTCAGATGGCGAATGATGTAGTTGATATCACGGCTTTTATTCTGCCAGCGCAGGCGCAGCGGCAGATCGCTGATAACACGCATTAGTAGCGATTCCCAGCCCTGATCGGGATAAAAGTCTTTTGCCAGCGGGCGTGGAATGGTACGAAAACGGCGCTCCGGCTGGGAGCTAAAGATAAAAAGCCGCTCGGGAGTAAGCGAGCGGTGGTCAAATAACCGACAGTACACGGAGTTAAAAAAGCTCTCCGCAATCTCGAAGCGCGGATAATCCGGCAACAGCCGGGTGTAATGCTCTTTGACGCGCAGTAAAAATTCCGCGTCCGTGCTTTGGCCGTTAGTGATACAGCGCAGCTGTTCCACCACCAGACCCACATGATGATCATAAAGATGGATACGGTTTTTCATCGCCTGCTGGACAGCATGCCAGTCGGCTTGCTCGAAACGCTGCTGCGCCCCGGAAGTCACTTCGAGGAATCGACCATACTGGGCGTCGAAGCCTTGCAAAATGGTTTGTGCTATCAGTAATTCCAGGCCACGCGGCATTTGTTGCCCTCGTCGGGAGCAGAGAATTGCCGGATAAGACGCGCAAGCGTCGCATCAGGCGCTCATTGCCGGATGCGGCGTGAACGCCTTATCCGGCCTACGTGTCTGCAACATTTGTAGGCATGATA